>JAZRUD010000070.1:0-6080 GCA_045652385.1 Clostridia bacterium | reverse complement strand
TGACCGAATACACCGCGCCCACCGAAGCGCCCGCCAAGACGGAAACCAAGCCCGCCGAAACCAAGACGGAAACCAAGCCCGCCGAGAATCAGCCCGCGGAAGCAGCCGCGCCTGAGCTCGTCTATGCGGACGGCACCACGCTGCGCATCGCCGCCGGCTACAACAGCCGCGCCAATGCTCTCACCTTCGAGGCGGACAAGGCCGGCGAAGGCGTCACCCTGGCCGATGGCAAGACCTACCACACCGGCGATCTCAAGCCCACCTGGGTGGAGGTCGAGAACCTGCTGAAGATCAAGATCGAGGACAAGTTCACCGGCGCCGGCAGCGCTGCCAAGGAATTTGACTACTGGAAAGAGCGCCTCGACGAGGTCGACCTGGTCGTGGGCGGCGCGAGCCAGCTCTCCGAGTACGGTGAAGAGGGCGCCATCGTGAACCTGGCCGAGTATCTCGATCAGATGCCCAGCTTCAAGGCTTATCTGGACGCCAACCCCATCGTGCGGCTCTCCATCACCGGCAACACCAACACCGGCGCCATCTACTTCGCCCCCTACTTCGACGGTGTCAACGACATCGAGCGCATGCCCCTCATGCGTGTGGACTGGGTGGAGAAGCTCCTCAACGGCAGCGAGCCCTTCGCGCCTGAGGCCAGCAAGGACATCGCCGCTCCCGTCTACCAGCCCTACATGCCCACCTCCGGCAAGGTCGAGGTGGAGGTCGTGAACCTGGACGGCAAGACCGTGGACAAGATCGCCAAGGATTATGACGCCGCCGGCAACATCGTGGCCAACATGAACGCCAAGGGCGTCATGACCGGTGCGGAAGCGGTCAACATGCTCCGTGAGTACATCGACAAGGCCTACAACGGCTACTACGGCACCGAGCGCGCCAACCTGTTCATCGGCCAGAACGCCGCCTGGGATGCGGACGAGCTGGTCGCCCTGCTCCGCTGCGTGGTCGCCAACCCCCAGACCCTCAACGGCACCGAAACCATCCAGGGCCTCTTCTCCCGCGAGGACAGCAACAACCAGCGCCGGGTCGACGTGTTCCGGTTCGCCGGTTCGCTCTTCGGCGTCCGCGGCATGGAGTCCCGTCAGGATTACCTGTATGTGGGCAGCGACGGCAAGCTCCATGACGCCCGTCAGGAGACCGCCGCGTACAACGCCCTGGCCAAGATGAACGACATGGTCAAGGAAGGCCTCATCTCCGAAGCCTTTGTGAACATGGAGCAGGTGAAGACCGAGAACTACCTGGAGCAGGATCTGGGCTTCATGCACTATGACTACAACCAGACCCAGACCCTCCACAACCAGACCCGGTTGGACAACGCCGCCGGCGAGAAGTACATGGCGGTTATGGTGCCCGTGGCCCGTTGGGACGACGGCACCGGCGAGCAGTTCATGCGCTTCACCGAGTCCTGGCGTTCCGTCAAGACCGACGCCTGGGGCATCTCCGTCAAGGGCGCGGCCGGCGATACGGATAAGCTCAACGCCGCCATCAAGCTCTTGGACTTCGCCTACAGCGAGGAGGGCCAGATCCTCATGTCCTACGGTCCCGATGCCTTCATCAAGACCAACGCGGACGGCTCCTACGTGACCTTCAACTTCAACGGCAAGGAGATGCCCGTCATCGCCGACGCCACCTACGCCGAGCTCTGGGAGAAGGCCGGCGGCAACTACACCAACTACGCCCGTAACTACCTGGGCTCCACCCTCTCCTTCGTGAAGAGCCAGGCCTTCGAGTATCAGTGCACTCATGCGGTCGGCAAGGAAGGCGCCGGCCACATCTCCACGGCCATCGGCCTTGGGACCATCAAGCATCCCGAACTGGCCATCACCGAGAATCCCTGGTACACCTCCGTGCCCACCGTGCTCCCCAACACCAAGGTGGAGAACGACCAGATCAAGACCTACTCCGACCTGTCCACCAAGTTCGGCCAGAACAGCGGCGGTGAGAACCTGTTCGTGGATCAGATCGTGAACGGCTACGCGGTCGAGGGCATGGGCGACGCCGAGAGCAGCGCCAAGTACGTGGCCGAGACCATGAGCGGCGCTCAGTACCTGCTGCTCAAGCAGGACGCCTGGGCTCGCCTCCAGAAGTACTACGAGGGCCTCAGCAAGTAACTTAGTTCCATCATCGACCGAATCTTCCGAAGGGGGTCGGACCCCGATCCCCTTCGGATTCACCTTCATCACCGGGCCTGCGGGGGAAGCGAAATGTATAAGAAGCAAATCAAGTGCCAAAAACTGGTGTGCGTCCTGGCCATCATCGCCTGCGCCATCGCGTTCCTGTATGCGCTGGGCATCATGACCGATCTCTATGATGCACTTTACTCCACCATGCGCAATCCCTATGATCTGACGGAGACGGATGTGTCCGGTTCGATCATTTACTACATGATGCAGGACTTCAACCGGGACCTGCTCAAGTACGCCATAGGGCTCATTCTGCTGGCCTGTTTGCTGTTCCTCACCCAGACCCACGTGCGCCGCAAGTACTATGTCGGCAACTATGTCGCCGTCGGCCTCTACTCCGTCGCCACCATAGCCTATGCGGTATGGGCTCACTCCTATATCGAGGGCTATAAGGCCGCGTTTTTGTCCCAGGTCGACTTTGAAGCTCTGAAGCAGCACGCCGAGATGTGGAAGACCGCCTATGTGGATTCCACCTTCTGGTTTGACGTCCACTATGCGGTGTACGCCGTTCTGCTGGCGGCTACGGCGCTGCTCCTTGTGAACCTGATTTGGAAAATTCGCCTGATGAAGGCAGAGAAGCGGCTCATTGAAGCCGGAAAGGAAGCCGTGGCATGAGCATGAACGAAGAACAACTCATCAAACGGGACAGGATGCGGTTCACCAAGAACACTCTGTCCTCCGGTCTTGCCCTGCTGGCGATCCTGTTCAACGTCCTTTACTTCGTCAGCATCTATAAATCCGACGTGGGCTCCTACTATTACAACATCCTTATCGGAGCCTCTGTCCTTTACAATCTGATCTTCATGCTGGTGGTGTTCCTCTCCTCCGAGGGGGTGAAGGGCTATAAGGCCTCCTTCGCCTATGCGTTGCTGGTGGTCGGCGCGCTGCAGGTGCTGCGCATCTTCATCCTGCCCATGCGGGCCCACACCGCCACGGTCACCATCAACCAGCAGGAGACCATCGTCATGCAGACGGCCCAGTTCCTGCGGGTCGTGGTGTATCTCGTCGCCTCGGCTGTCTGCTGTTTCGTCGCCGGCGTGGTCGGCATCCGGAAGAGCCGGGAGCTGGCGGCCCACATGGCCACCCTGGAACAAAAGGTCGCGTAAGGGGGAAACGGTATGGCAACGCTGAGCTTACAGCATCTCGACAAGATATACGACAACAAGGTCCAGGCCGTCTATGATTTCAACCTGGACGTGAAGGACGGCGAGCTGATCGTGCTGGTAGGCCCCTCTGGCTGCGGCAAGAGCACCACGCTGCGCATGGTGGCGGGCCTTGAAGACATCAGCGCCGGACACCTGTTCCTGGACGGGAAGGACATCACCCAGACCCCCGCCAAGGACCGGGACATGGCCATGGTGTTCCAGAACTACGCCCTCTACGGCCATATGACTATCTATGAGAACATGGCCTTCTCCCTGACGCTGCGCAAGGAAAACCCCAACGTGATCCACAAGAAGGTCCTGGCGGCGGCGGAGATCCTGGGCCTCACCGAGCAGCTCAACAAGAAGCCCGCTCAGCTGTCCGGCGGCCAGCGGCAGCGGGTGGCCATGGGCCGGTCCATCGTCCGCAACCCCAAGGTCTTCCTGTTCGACGAGCCCCTTTCCAACCTGGACGCCAAGCTCCGCGGCGCCACCCGCCGGGAGATCCTGCTCCTTCACAAGCGGCTCAACGCCACCATGCTCTACGTGACCCACGATCAGACCGAGGCCTTGACCCTGGCGGATCGGATCGTGTGCATGTCCATGGGCCATGTGCAGCAGGTGGGCACGCCCCTGGAGCTTTACGACACCCCGGCGAATCTCTTCGTGGCCAGCTTCATCGGCCTTCCGCCCATGAACTTCTTCACCGTCACCGTGAAGGAGGACGCCCTGGTGAACAGTGCCCTGCGGGTGCCGCTCAGCGAGCAGGAGCGCGGCCTGCTGAAACCCTACGCGGGCAAGGAGATCGTGCTGGGCGTTCGCCCCGAGGACATCGTGGCCGGCGGCGAGACCATGATCAAGGTCTTCTCCAACGAGAACCTGGGCATGAACACCCTGGTTCACGGCCATCTGCTGAACGGCGAGAAGACGGAGGACAGGATCACCTGCAAGCTTCGCGGCTGGTGCGACTACAAAGCCGGTGACGCGGTGCCGATCACCTTCGTCCGCAGGCACTTCTTCGACAAAGATACCACCGATGCCATTCGAGGGGAGGCGTAAACCATGAGTAAGTTCGTCGCGGGTCTGAAGGAATCCTTCCGCAAGCTCCTGGTCTCTCTCAAACGGCGGCCCAGCATGATCCCGCTGCTGGTGTTCGCTCTGGCGTTCCTGGTGTATTCCCTGAACCTCATGAACATCTCCGACACCACGGCCAAGATCCAGGGCAAGGGCATGGGCCTCTGCGGCTTTGCCACCATGCTCTTCTCCCTTCTGTCTTTGCTGTGTTTCCTCAATGCATTTCCTCCCCGCAAGAAGGCGAACGTGCCCATGCTGGTGCTGGCGTTCCTGATGGTGGGCGTGATGCTGTTTGCGGACACCTACTATCTTTCCGCCATCGATGCGGCCCGCTTCCGCGAGGTGAGCCCCATCGAGATCGGCAAGAACACCATGTACATCGCCAGCGCCTACAACATGCTCATCAACCACAGGATCATCCTGGCGGTGGGCGTGGTGTTGACGGCCCTGCTGCCGGTGTATGGAAAGCTCCTGCGGAAGATCAACACCTCCGTCAGCGTGGAGGACAACGGCAAGCTGGACGCCATCGATATCTCCGGCGAATAAAGCCATGGCGGCCAAAAAGAAAAGGAAGGGACAGGGGCCGGCCCAGGCGCCGGAGCGGGACGAGGCCATCAAAACGACCTCCGAATACTATCATCTGAAGACCAAGGCAGTGGAGGATCTGGTCACCGCGGACGAGAGCAATTCACCCGTGGTGTCGGAGGCGGAGCTGAACAAATATCGGGGCCGCCTCCGCAAAAAGCTGCCCCAGTGGCTCAAGGTGTCTCTTATCAAGGCCTGGTTCTACGGGTCTGTCTGCTTCTTCTTTATGTGGGGCCTGGGCGGCTACATGGCCGACCAGCTGGATCTGTTCTTCATCACGGCCATCGCCCTGGGCATGGTGACCGACCTGCTGATCAACACGCTCTTCAGATACTATGCCGAGACCGACGGCGCCAACGACCGGTGGATGATGATCCCCCGGCGGGGCGTGGCCGGTTTCTTTTTGAACATTTTCTACGCCTTCGTGGTGCTGGGGCTGGTGGACATGGTCTACACCGTGGTGAATATCGCCATCCTGTCCGTCACTAAGCAAACCGATACCGTGCCCTTCGGCGTGGAGCCCATCCTCTTCGGCCTTCTCTACATGGGTATCGACACCGGATTCATCTCCCTCAAGCATCTGCTGGGCAAGATCGTTTCGGACGCAAAGCAACAGGCGTCCGCGACCCGGAAAGGAACCAAAAAATGATACGACTGCTGTATTCGAGCGCCGTTTCCGCCTGCTTCGAGCGGGTGAACGACAGCCCCTTTTATGCCCCCGCGCCCTTCACCGTAAACCTGGACGGGGCGCCGCGCCTGACGACGGACACGAACGTCTTTTCCCTGTTCGATCTGGTTCCCGGCACGGCCTACACCCTGACCTTGTCCGACGAAGAGGAGCCCTTCGCCTTTACCACGGCGGGGGAGACCTTTGCGCTGAATGTGAGGGATTTCGGAGCTGCGGGCGACGGCTTGTGTGACGACACCGCGGCCATCCAGAGCGCCCTCGATTTCCTGCCCGCAGGCGGGCGGCTCGTCTTCCCCGCGGGAACCTATCTTTCTCTGCCTCTCAGGATCAGGAGCCATACCACCCTGGAGCTCAAAAAAGGCGCTGTCCTCCTGGGCTCTCCGGACCGGGAACGGTATC
>JAZRUD010000069.1:0-4045 GCA_045652385.1 Clostridia bacterium | reverse complement strand
GTCAAAAAGCCGCTCACGAGCTGCCACGAATACACCCAGAAGGAGAAAGCGCCCCAGCTTTTGGAAAAGCTTAGGGCGGGGTTCGACGTCGCCTATGTATCCGACGCAGGCATGCCCGGCATCTCCGATCCGGGCGCCGTGCTGGTAAAGGCGTGCATCGAGGCGGATCTCCCCTATACCGTCCTCCCCGGTCCCTCGGCGGTGCTCACGGCGGCGGTCCTTTCCGGGCTGCCCCTCGACAGGTTCGTCTTCTTCGGCTTTCTCCCCCGGGAGGGGGCGGAACGCAAAAAGGCGCTGAGCGATCTTGCCGCCTGTGGCTGTACTGCTATCCTCTACGAGAGCCCCCATCGGGTAAAGGAAACCCTTTCCGACGTGTTGGGCGCGGCGGGGGAATGCCCCTGCGCCCTGGTGCGGGAGCTGACCAAGGTCCATGAAAGCTGCTGTCGGGGCCGTATTTCAGAGGTCCTCGCCGCTTTGCCGGAGGAAGTGAAAGGCGAGTGCGTGCTGCTGTTTTCCGTGCCGCCCAAGACGGAAGCTGCGCCTACGGAGGACGAACTGGACGCGCTCCTGCTGCGGCTCATGGATCACATGACGCTGAAGGACGCCGCCCGGGAAGCCAGCGAAGCGCTGAAACTTCCCAAGAAGCAGGTCTACGCCCGGGCGCTGGAATTAAAAAACGCATAAATACGAAAAAGCCTGCCGATGATCCGACAGGCTTTTGTTATGTCTTTTTATCTTACAGTGCGAAGATGCTGGCCACGATGGTGAAGATAAGACCGATGACCATCAGCAGCGCCATGAATATACACATCCAACGAACGAACCGGCTGCGCATGCTTTCTCCTTACGCCGCCGGATCGAAGGCCTGCACGGCATCGTCGTCGATGACGATATTCACCTTAGCCCGCCAGGCATCGAACTGCTCGCTGTAGTAGCTGCTCTCGGCGTAGTCTTTGAGGGTGCTGTCGATGACGGATTTGACTTCATCGTAGGGGACGATGCCGGTGGTCCCCTCCACCCGCTTGACGATGTAATAGGTGTTGACGTCGTCGCCTTCGCTGCTTTTCGTCACGGCCTGGACCATGTCTACGTCGCCCACGTTCATGTCCTTGGCCAGCGTGTACACGGCGCTGTCGAAGATGCTGTCGTTCTCGCCGATGGCCATGATCGCCTGAGCTTTCCCCGCTTCGCTCTCGTTGTCCTCCGCAGTGCGATAGTCCTCAAAATCCTTGCCGTCTTTGATCCCGGCCATAATCTCCCCGGCCTTGTCGGCGTCGGAGGTCTGGATCACCTGGACGAAGATGAAATCCTCGGGAATGTAGAGATAGGGGATGTCAGTGTAGCCCTCGACCATATAGGAGGCGGTCTGGGCATAGGCGCCCGCCGTATAGCCGTCCTCATAGTAGGTCTTGGCGTACTCGGCGTAGATGTCCTTCAGCTCCGCCTCGGTCACGTTCCGCTCGGCGGCGAAGTGCTCCTGGATCTTTTCGGCATAGGCCTCCGACAGGGCGGAATGTTCGCTGCGCTTCAGGAAGGTCTTCTGATTGATGCCCATGTTGGAGAAATAGTTGGCCAGCATGGTGGCGGCGTAGGTCTCCGGGTTCTGGGAACCGGAGGACCTGGCGCTCTCCAGGATCTGATCCTTCAGGTTGGCCAGAGCGTCCTTGGCAGACTGGGCCACCGCGTCCAGCTCCTCAGCCGTCAGGTTGATGCCCAGCTCCTTGCCCATCTGGATATATATCTCGCTGTCGATGAGATTGTTGAGAATGTCCGTCTTCAGCTTGTGCAGGCCCGTTTCGCTGCTGACGTCGTAATACTCGCCGTAGCCGTAGTAGAGGGCATACATGTTGTAGGTATCGATATTGTTATAGTAGTTGCTCAACGACGCGGCGTATTCGTTCTTGGTGATCTTGGTCCCGTTCACCGTGGCAACGGCCTTGTTGCGGGTGAAGTAGTTGTCGCCAAAGGAATCCTTCCGAAGCAGCATGATGAGGCCGGCCGCCAGCACGATGATCGCCAGGGCCACCGCAGCGATGAGCAGAATCTTCTTGGTTTGACGTTTCATGGTAAGTTCCTTCTCCTGTTTTTTCTAAACAATCTTGTGAATTATAGTATAAAAGGCCGCCCTTGTCAATTCAAAGGCGGCCGCTTCATTGCTTTTTTCACGATTATTCCATTATTTCAATCGGAGATAGGCGGCCATGCCTCCCGTGCGGCCCTCCCGGCGATAGGAATACAGGTTCATGGTCTCCTGGGTGCATACGCCCATGAGGAAGATGTGCCCCGGCAGCACGCCCTGCTCCATGAACTGGCAGGCGGCCACCTGCCACAGGTTCACCGTGGGGTTCCCCCGGCCGTTGACGTCCCGAAGGGGACAGACGGGAAAGGCAGCTTCGAAAGCCTCGCAGACGTCCTCCCCCACCTCGAAGCAGCGGGGACAGATGGAGGGCCCCACGCCGCAGAGCATGTCCCGGGGGTCGGAGCCGTAGGCCTTTCGCATCTGAACGATTACGTTCCCGCCGATGCGGCCCAGCGCCCCCCGCCATCCGGCGTGGCAGAGACCGATGGCTTTCTGCACGGGATCGAAGAAATAGAAGGCCATGCAGTCGGCGTGGCCGGTGATCAGCGTCACTTCGGGATCGTCGGTGATGAGTCCGTCGCAAGGCGGCATGCTTTCCCGGGTATACCCCCGGCCTCGGTCCTTGCGGTCCACCCGGAGCACCGTGATCCCGTGCTCGTAGCTGTCCATGACCATGGACGCCTCCGGGAACCCGGCCCCCCGGCTGAAGCGGCGGTAGTTCTCCATCACGGCGGATCGTTCATGGTGGGTAAAGCTTAGATTGAGCCCCGTGAAGGGCGGCTTGCTGACGCCGCCGATCCGGGCGGAAAAGCCGTGATCGATCTCGGGGCGAGCCGAAAAAGCAGGCAGGGTATAGATGCCTATCCCCCCCTGCTCCCGGTAGACGTGCCCAACCTCGATGCGGTCGAACGCTTCTTGAAAGGATGCTTTGTCCATCACGCGCCGGTGTTCTCGTCCAGAAGCCGCTGCAGCTCTTCCATGAAGGTCTGGGTGTCCTTGAACTCCTTGTACACGGAGGCGAAGCGCACGTATGCCACCTCGTCCACGCTCTTGAGCTGCTTCATGACCAGCTCGCCCAGGGCCGCCGTGGAGATCTCGGAATCCAGGGAGTTGTTCACCTCCCGAACGATGCGTTCCACCATCTGGTTCTGCACGTCCGTGGAGATGGGCCGCTTCTCACAGGCCTTGCGGATACCCGTGGCGATCTTTTCCCGCTCAAAGAGCTCCCTTCGCCCATCCCGCTTCACCACCATGATGGGGTTTTCCTCGATCCGCTCAAAGGTGGTGAACCGGCGTCCGCACTGGATGCACTCCCGCCGGCGGCGGATGGCCGTGCTGTCCTCGTTGGGACGGCTGTCCACGACCTTGCTGTCCATGCTGCCGCAGTAACGACATTTCATTGGCTTGTCCTCCGATGGCACAGTTTTGTACACATAGAGTATAGCATCGTTTCTCCCGCTGTTTCTGTAAACATGCTATTAACATTTTTATACAGGGTATTCCCTGAGGTCCACCAGGATCACGTCCTCGCCTATCTTCTGGATGCGGCAGAAGGGGATGACGATGCCGTCCCGAGCTTTGAGGAGACCCAGCATGCTCCGCTCCCCCGGCACGACGATGGAAAGGATCGCTCCTGTGCACAGATCCATTTCGAGATCCGTCACACAGCCCAGCCGTCCTCCGTCGCAGATGTTGATGACCTCCTTGCACTTCAAATCTGAAAACGTGGTCCTAAGTTCCATAGGCGCCTCCTTCCTGCTCTATCCTATGCCAGTGGAATCTGCCGCAGAACTTGACGAACCGAGCGGAAACGGGTAGAATAGCCATGTCGCGTAATTGCTTGGTGGAAAGGAGGTCAACTGTTCATGAAGAAGGTCGTCGCACTTTTTTTGTTTATGAGTCTTCTTCTTTTGGGATGCAGCGGCGCACCGCAGGGAGACGCCCTTGCCCCTACGGCAGCGACTG
>JAZRUD010000068.1:0-4026 GCA_045652385.1 Clostridia bacterium | reverse complement strand
CCCAGATACCCGTCGGGCGACCCCGGCAAATCCTCTCCCTCCCGGCTGGGGAAGGTGAGCACGTCCGTGACCCGGTCCACGTTCCGAAAGTCCCGGTTGAGCTGGCGGATGTGGTCGGGGCCCGCCACCAAAACGGTGATGTCCCCCGCCGCGCCCTCCATGCGAAGGGCCGTTTCACAGGCGGTGCGGATGCGCTGCTCCTCCTCTAAGGTCAGGGCTTCGTCCTCTGCATATACTTCGATCATGCTTCCTCCTTGGGGTAGGTGATGCGGTCGTGAAGGATGCCCTGAAAGGTCTGCAAAAAGCTTTCCTCTACCCGGCTGAGCTCGTTGAGAGTCAATTCGCAGCCCGTCAGCTGCCCGTCCTCCATCTTGCCCCGGATGACCCGATGGACCATGTCCCTCACCTGTTCGGGGCTGGGTCCGCCCAGGGAGCGCACCGCTGCCTCGCAGCTGTCCGCCATCATGACGATGGCGCTCTCCTTCGTGCTTGGCCTGGGGCCCGGATAGCGGAAGTCCGCCTCCCGCACATCCTCCCCCGCCTTCTTGGCCTTCACGTAGAAATAAGCGGTCATGGTGGTGCCGTGATGCTCCCGCACGATGGCGCGCACCGCGGCAGGCACCCGATATCGCTGGAGGATGGCGTCCCCGTCTGCCACGTGGGCGATGATGATCCTCGAACTCTCCCGGGGCGGCAGCTCGTCGTGGGGATTGACGCCGTTGGCCTGGTTCTCGGCGAAATGCCGGGGGGATTTGAGCTTGCCCACGTCGTGGACGGCCGCCGCCGCCTTGGCGAGCAGGGCGTTGGCGCCGATGCTCTGCGCCCCGTTCTCTGACAGCAGAGCCGTCATCTGACAATGGTGATAGGTGCCGGGAGCGTTGTTCATGAGCCGCCGCTGCAGGGGATGGTCCATGTTGAGGAGCTCGTTGAGTTTGGTGTGGGAAGGCAGATCGAAGAGGATCTCCCAGATGGCGGTGAGGCCCAAAGCGAGCACCAGGGCGATGATCGCCCCCACGAAGAACAAGCCGAAGGCCGTGACGCTGATGAGCCAGCCGTCCCCCGCCAAAAGCTTGGGCACCGCGGGAAGCAGGCCCCCCGCCGCGCCGCCCACGATGGCCGCCGGGACCATGGCGGTCCGCTTGTCATCCACCGCCAGGATGCCGACCGCCACCACCGACGCCACCAGAGCCCCGGCCGTCAATGCGAAGGTCTCCCCCGCCAGAAGCCCTGTGGAGGGCAGCAGAAGCCCCGCCGTCAAAGCGATGGGCACGCCGGCGCTCAGGGCCGTCCGCTTCTCGTGAGTGGCGGCGATCATGAGCGGGCCCAGCAGCACCGGGGTGATGCGGCTTTCAAAAAGAGTGAAGACCCAGCATGCTGCGAGATTCAGCATCATCAGCAGGCACAGCCTCACCATGACCAGGGGCGACAGGGCGGTGTCCCGTTCAAAGAGCAGCAGATACAGGCCGTAGACCAGGTAGACGGGCAGCAGATACAGCAGGAAACTTCCCGCAGGGCTGCCCCCCTGTCCCGTTTTGAGCATGTCCAGGGCCACCAGATGGAGGATATCCTTTTGGGCGAGGGTCGTCCCCTTGCGGAACAGGACCTCTCCCTTCTTGACGGCCACCGGCGTCACGTCGTCCGCCGCGGCGGCGCGGGCCTTCTCCGTCTCCACCTCGTCCACCAAGCTGGAGGCCACAAAAAACTTGTCGATCAGATTCCCGGCCAGCTCCGTCTTGCTGACGGCGGGCAGGCTGGTCTGTTTGAGCGTCTCCTTGGCCCGATAGCGGGCGGTCTCCAGCTCGCTCTCCTTCACGCCTGCTCCCATCCCGGTCAGCACAGCGTCTTCCAGGGCCGACCGAAGGGGGGCGCTGTCAGGCATGCTCCCGGCGGCGTGGAGGCTGCTGCGGGGCAAAAAGGTGTTGAGAAGGGAATAAGCCATGACGGTGTCCAGGGTGTCGCTGAGGCCGTACTCGTTGAGCTTCGCCTGCAGCTCCGTCTCCCTCACCAGGACGTTCCAAGCCGTTTGATTGTAAAGATACCCGCCCGTATATTCCTGGGCGCCTTCCTCCCAGCGAAGGACCATGTCCTTCATAAACAGGTCGTACTGCTCGAACCAGGCGGCCAAAGCTCGTCCCTGATCGGCGACGATGCCCTCGTCCAGACGATAGACCGGCTGGACCCGATCCCGGGCGATCTGGCGGAGTTCATCCGTTCGATAGGCGTCGGTGCCGGTAAAGGGATAGACCACGTCCTCGGTGAGGGTATCCCCCGCCTGCACGTCCAGCCGCACGTCCGGGTAACGGAGGCACAGGAAGAACAGATTCACCAGACACACCAAGATGAGCAGCAGCAGTCCTACGGCCCGCCTCAGCCCTCGCTTTATGCTCGCTCTCTGTCCGTCCATACGCTTCCCCCGCTTCTTCGATCAGGAATTTTGCTTTTCGCTGCGCTCGTAGGCCTGGATGATCCGCTGAACCAGCTCGTGACGTACCACGTCTTTATGGGTGAGCTGGATGACCTTGATGCCCTCCACGTCCCGCAAAATGCCGATGGCGTGGATAAGGCCGCTCTTCTTCTCCCGGGGCAGGTCGATCTGGGTGATGTCGCCGGTAATGATGGCCCGGCTCCCCTCGCCGAGGCGGGTCAGGAACATCTTCATCTGCTCGATGGAGCAGTTCTGCGCCTCGTCCAGGATGATATAGGCGTTGTTCAGCGTCCGCCCCCGCATGTAGGCCAGGGGCGCCACCTCGATGGCTCCCCGCTCCATGAGGCTCCGGTAGGTCTCCAGGCCGAAGAACTCCTGCAGGGCGTCATAGAGAGGTCTGAGATAGGGGTCTACCTTGTTCTGCAGGTCGCCCGGCAAAAAGCCCAGCTTCTCCCCCGCCTCCACGGCGGGCCGGGTCAGGATGATCTTGTCCACTTCCTTATTCTTGAAAGCCAGCACCGCCATGGCCACGGCCAGATAGGTCTTGCCCGTGCCTGCGGGGCCCACGCCGAAGACCAGCTCGTGCTCCTTCAGCGCCTGAACGTACTTCTTCTGTCCCAGGGTCTTGCACTTGATCTGCTTGCCCCGGGCGGTGAGGGCCACCACGTCGCCCATGATCTCGGAGATCAAGTCCGCGTTCCCTTCGCGCGCCAGATCCACCGCGTAGCGGATGCGGCTCCGGTTGATGGGCTCCCCCTTGCGCTGCATGGACAGGAGCTTTTCGAGAACGGTCCTGCAGAGGGCGGCGTTCTCCGCCTCCCCTTCGATGCCGATGCCGTCCCCGTTCATCGTGATGAGGGTGCCCGTCTCCTGCTCGAAGACGGAGATGTTTTCGTCCAGGACGCCAAAGAGCCCTGCGGCGTCCTCCATGCTGTCTAATTCGATCCGTTCCGTTTTGATCTCCATGGGGTGTTTACCATATCTCCTTTGTGTATCCGATGTTTTCCTCTGTAGTCAGGTTGCAGACGCCGTACAGCTTTCCGTTCTTTTCCACGGTATAGCGGTCGATCATGATGATTTTCGCCTCCCGGGGCACCTGCAGCAAGGCCATGCGCTCCGCCTCGAAGAGTGCCGCTTCCTTCCGCTCCGCCGCGCTCAAAGGCCGCTCCCGCTTTACCTTCTCCCGCCAGGTCCCGTGGCATACGCCGAAGGGCCAGGGAGTCAGAGAAAGGATGTCCTTCTCCGTCTCAAGCTCGGCTTCCTCAAAGGGGCATTCCCGTTCCAGCACTTTCCAGGGACCGACATACAGGGCGGCATAGGAAGCCGTATTCCCCGTCTCGGTCCATTCCACCGCTGTTTGAGGCGCTTCGGTCCGGGCCGTATAGAGAACAGCCGCCAGTACCTCCCCGTAAGCGTGGGTGGAATAGGTCATGCTCCCGTCCCGGGCGACGACATGGCCGGCGATCAGCAGCTGGCCTCGCTTCACCCGGTCCCCGGCCCGCACCTGAGCCCGGCCGCCGTAGGCGGTGATCTTGGTGACGATGCCCTCCCGGGTGGACACCACGTCGCAGGGCTGGCTTAAGTCCAGCCGTTCCCCTTCC
>JAZRUD010000067.1:0-1482 GCA_045652385.1 Clostridia bacterium | reverse complement strand
GGGGGCTTTGGCCGTGGCGGAACTGCTCCAAAAGGACGTGCGCATCACCCTGGGCGACACCCTGTTCGACGGGAAAACGGCCTATGTAACGCTCCGACTGGGCGGCACGGCGGCCCTTCCTCTGCTGGACAGCTGGACCGGCGGCGGCGCCACCCTGGTGAAGGTTGACCCGCAGCGGGTAAATGATTTCTTCGAGGGCGGTCTGGGCGAGGAGTACCTCTCCGGCAAAAAAACTCTGTACTCACGTCCCGAGTCGGAGATCGTTCTGGAATTTGCGGACGGTTCAAAAGCCTCTCAGTTCCTGAATCAATCTGAAACGGAAGCCTTGAAGGCCCACATCTCCGCCCTGGAAGCCAAGAACTTCCATTGGGATGACCTCCTTTTAGTGGAGCAGGACGAGATCGACCGGATGAACCGAGCTTTCCTGGAACAAAACGAGGTGGTCGCCACAACACAGATAACGGATGTGCGGGAGATGTTGGAACGTAACGCGGACAAAAGCGGCACGGTGTGCGCGAAAGCCTATCTCTACGTATTCGTGGAGGAGGACTACGATCTGCCTGCCACAGAGCTCCTAAGCGTGGAGGCGGGCACGGTGCGGTTCAACGTCACGGGGTATCAGACCATGGAGCATCGTGCCGCGCAAGCGGATGGGAAAAAGGTCGTCTGGAAGGGCGATACCATCATCACCTATATGGAGCTGGTGGACCCGAATGATCACGACAAGGCGGCCGCGGACTGGAACACCGCCCTGCAGATGTACACCAACTATCCCGTGTCCCTGGACGGCATGACCCTGGAGGCTCTGCCCGGCGCACGAGCGGATAACCTGGGCATCTATGATCTGAACGTGCGGATCACCTTGCCCGACAGCATACAGGGAAATGCCCGAGCCGCTTGGAGCGGGCTCGCCAACATGTTCCCCATCAGCTTCGACGTGCTTTTAGATGGGCAGTCCGGCACCTGGACACCCGGGGCCTATGGCATGACCGAAAACGAGGACGGCACCTTCACCTACCATATTTTGAGCCTCCGGGGGCTGGATTTGGAGGCCATCACCGAGATCAAAACGGTGACCCTGATCCCTGTGCTGCGGTATGTGAAGGGCTTCGACAACCCGGATCACAACGTGATCGATCTGCCTCTTGAGACCCGCACGCCCCTGCCGAAAACGGCGGACGGCGTCTGGATGGGGGCACTGCTGACGAACACCCAGTACCCCGAATACGCCGTCACCTTTACACTGGGCTAAAACACGACACGCACGAAAAGAGCCGGGGGTCTCTCCCCCGGCTCCTTGCGTTCGATTCGCATTCAGCAGGCTTTCTGTTCGTGGACCAGCTCCTGCTCGTCCAGGACGAACTTTTTGCGGAGCACGTATTCTTCCTTCTTCCCGGCGTTGAAGTTCTGAACGGGGCGAAGGTAGCCCACCACCCGGCTCCAGACCTCCGTAGCTTTACCGCACTCCGGGCAGGAGAAGTG
>JAZRUD010000066.1:0-4533 GCA_045652385.1 Clostridia bacterium | reverse complement strand
CGGGTACGCTCTGGCGGCGGCCCTGGAAAAGCACGCGGCAGAGTTCGACCTGAACGTGGTCTACGGGTCCGTCACCGATCTGAAGCTCACGGAAAAGGAGAAGACCTTCTCCGTCAACGGGGAGGACTATGAGGCGGACGCGGTGATCCTTTGCATGGGTGCGGGACCCCGGAAGCTGGGCCACCCGGACGAGGATAAATTCGTAGGGGCGGGCATTTCCTACTGCGCCACCTGCGACGGGAATTTCTATCGGGGCAAGGACGTTTGCATCGTGGGCGGGGGCGACACCGCCGTGTCCGACGCGCTGTACCTCTCCGGCCTGTGCAGCAAGGTATATCTCGTCCACCGCCGGGACCAGTTTCGGGCGGCGGCCACCCTGGTGGATCGGATCAGGCGGGCCGAGAACGTGGAGCTGGTGCTGGATTCCACTGTGGTGGGCCTCCAGGGCGAGGACAGACTTTTGGGCGTCACCGTGGAAAACAAGTTCACGAAGGAGCGGCGGGAACTGCCCGTCAACGGCCTGTTCGTGGCCGTGGGCATCCTCCCCCGGACGGAGCTGGTCCAGGGCCAGGTGGATCTGGACGAGGGCGGCTTCATCGTCACGGACAAGTACATGCAGACCAATGTCCCCGGCGTCTTCGCCGCAGGGGACATCCGCAACACCCCCCTCAGGCAGGTGGTCACCGCCTGCGCCGACGGGGCCGTGGCGGCCACGAAAGCCATAGAATATGCGGGGATGAAGTAATGCTGTTGTCGGAAGAAAAACGAAAGGAAGCGCTGCGCATCCTGTCGGAGCTGTACCCGAATCCCCGGCCGGAGCTGATCTATTCGAGCCCCTATGAGCTGCTCGTCGCGGTCATGCTCTCGGCCCAGTGCACGGACAAGCAGGTGAACAAGGTGACGGCGGTGCTTTTTCCCATCGCCAACACGCCGGAGGCTATGCTGAGCCTGGGCGAGGAGCGGCTCTTCGAGCTCATACACTCCTGCGGATTCTTCCGCATGAAGGGGAAGCATATATTGGAGACCTCCCGCATTCTGGTGGAGAGGTTCGGCGGGGAGGTGCCCGCGGATCGGGACACTCTGACGGAACTCCCCGGCGTGGGCCGCAAGACCGCCAACGTGGTGGTGAGCAACGCTTTCCACATCCCGGCCGTCGCCGTGGACACCCACGTGTTTCGGGTCAGCAACCGGATCGGCCTCGCCGAAGCCAGGACCGTGGAGAAGACCGAGGAGCAGCTCATGGCCCATATCCCTTACGAGGACTGGACCGACGCTCACCACTGGATCATCTTCCACGGCCGGCGGGTCTGTGCGGCTCAGCGGCCCAGGTGCGCGGAGTGCGCGCTCAATCAGATTTGCGATTACTATACGCGAAAGGAACAGTAAATGGATTTTTTGGACAAGGTCCGCATCGTGGTGAAGGCAGGCAACGGCGGCGACGGCTGCGCAGCCTTCCATCGGGAGAAATTCGTCATGAAGGGCGGTCCCTCCGGCGGCGACGGCGGCAACGGGGGCAACGTGATCTTCTACGCCGATCCCCGGCTCAACACGCTCCTGCCCTTCCGATTCCAGCGGTTCTATCGGGCGGAGAACGGGGGCAAGGGGCTCACCGAAATGAGGCGGGGCAAGGACGGGGCCGACATGGTCATCCGCGTGCCCGTGGGCACCGTGGTCCGGGATCTGGAGACCGGGGCCATCGTGGCCGACATGTCCGAGCCCGAACGGAGAAAGACCGTTATCCGGGGCGGCCGGGGCGGCAAGGGCAACGCCCGCTTCGCCACCGCCACCAAGCAAGCGCCTCAGTTCGCTCAGAACGGGATCAAAACCGAGGAGCGGGAGATGGAGCTGGAGCTGAAGACCATCGCCGACGTGGGCATCATCGGCCTCCCCTCCGTGGGCAAGAGCTCCATCCTGTCCGTGCTGACGGCGGCGAAGCCCAAGATCGCGGCCTACCACTTCACCACGCTGACCCCTAACCTGGGTGTGGCGGAGCATAAGGGCCGGAGCTTCGTCATGGCGGATATCCCGGGTCTCATTGAGGGTGCCGCCGAAGGGGCGGGGCTCGGCCACGACTTCCTCCGGCACATCGAGCGCACCCGGCTGCTGGTCCATGTCATCGACGCCTCCGGCATGGAGGGGAGGGACCCGGTGGAGGATTTCCACAAGATCAACGAGGAGCTGACCAAGTTTTCCCCGGCGCTCGGGGAGCTCACCCAGGTGGTGGCCGCCAACAAGATGGACCTGCCGGAGGCCCAGGAGAATTTGGAGCGCGTTCACGCCGCTTTGGACGAGGAGGGGTACACAGTCTATCCCGTGTCCGCAGCAACGGGCGAGGGGTTTGAAGGGATGCTGGACGCGGTGATCCGGTTCCTGGACCTGCTGCCGCCGGTGCTCACCTATCCCGAGACGGAGCTGGAGACCGGTCCCCGGTACGAGAAGGGCTTCACCCTCTCCCGGGGCGACGACGGGGCCTACGTGCTCTCCGGCGGCGAGGTGGACAAGCTTCTCGACTCCACCGACCCCAACAACGAGGTCAGCATGCGTCGGTTCCAGCAGCTGCTCATCAAGACCGGCATGATCGCCGCGCTGCGGGAGGCCGGCGCCAAGGAGGGCGACACCATCCGTCTGGGCGAATGGGAGTTCGACTTCGTAGAGTAGAGGGAGCATTGAAAGCTTGGCACCTTTTCTTGAAAGAAAAAAACTTGACCTTCCCCCTTGTGGAAGGTGTATACCGTTTGTAAAGGAGAGAGAAAACATATGACCGGAAAAGAAAGAGCCGCATTCCGCAAGCAGGCCAACGCCCTCGACGCCATCTTCCAGATCGGCAAGGAGGGTCTGTCGGGGAACATGCTGGTGGGCATCGACAACGCCCTCAACAAGCGGGAGCTGATCAAGCTGACCGTGCTGGAGAACTGTGACGAAACCGCCAAGGACCTGTGCGACAAGATCTGCCGCGCCCTGGGGGCAGAGCCGATCCAATGCATCGGAAGGAAGATCGTCATCTACCGCCAGAAGCCGGAGGAGGAGAAATGACCGAAAGCTGGGCAGAGATCCTTTCGCTTCTGAAGCGATGGCGCTGGCGGGAGCTCCTCTATAAGCCTACGGACAACGCCACGCTGCAGTTCCTCCGCTACATCATCGTGGGCGGCTGCGCCTTCGTGGCCGACTTCTGCACGGTGTGGCTTTTGAAGGAGCTGGGGCTCCACTACCTGGTGGCGGGGGTCTTCGGCTTCATCCTGGGCGTCATCGTCAACTATATCCTGTCAAAGACCATGGCCTTCGCCGGGAAGAAGGCGAACATGAGCGCCCAGATGGAGTTCGTTTTGTTCATCGTGATCTCCCTCATCGGCCTGGGGCTCACGGAACTTCTCATGTGGGCCTTCACCGACGGCCTGGGGCTTTTCTACCTGCTCTCTAAAGCCATCGCGGCCGTCATCGTGCTGCTGTGGAACTTCTTCGCCAAAAAACTGATGTATCGAAAGAAACCGAACAAGGAGTAAAGCTTATGCTGCGTATCGAACACTTCACTAAATCCTACGGCAAGGGCAAGCCCGCCGTGGAGGACCTGAATCTGCACGTCGCCCCCGGCGACATCTTCGCCTTCATCGGTCCCAACGGCGCGGGCAAGACCACCACCCTCAGGGCCGTGGCGGGCATCCACGACTTTGAGAGCGGCGACATCCTCATCGACGGCGTGTCCATCCGGCAGGACCCCCTTTCCTGCAAGAAGGTCATGCGCTATATTCCGGATAATCCGGATCTGTACGGGTACCTGACCGGCATCCAGTATCTGAACTTCCTGGCCGACATTTACGGTCTCGATTCCGCCGCGAGGGAGCAGCGCATCGGCAAGTACGGCGACGCCTTCGGCATCACCCACCGGCTCAACGACATGGTAGGCTCCTTCTCCCACGGCATGAAGCAGAAGCTGGCGCTGATCGGCGCGCTGATCGACGAGCCCCGGCTCCTCCTTTTGGACGAGCCCTTCGTGGGCCTCGATCCCAAGGCGGCCTTCACCCTGAAGCAGTACATGCACGAGATGACCCAGAACGGCGCCGCCATCTTCTTCTCCACCCACGTTCTCGAAGTGGCGGAGAAGCTTTGCAACAAGGTGGCCATCATCAATCACGGCAAACTGGTGGCTCAGGGCGACATGGATTCGGTGAAGGGAGACGACTCCCTGGAGGAGCTCTTCATGGAGCTGGTGGAAAAGGAATGAAACAGATCCTCCCTCTCATCCGCATCCAGCTGCTGGAGTTCCTGCCCGTCAAGGCCCTGAGGAACACCAACGACGACGCGGCCCGCAAGCGGGCCAGAAAGCGCCTCACCTCCACCCTCGTCACCTTCCTCGCCTGTGTGTACATGGCGGTGGCCTACAGCATGCCCATGCTGTCCACCCTCAATGAGACTAACTTCACCGTGGTCCCCGCTCTTATGCTGGCCATGGCGGCGGTGCTGGGCGCCATCACCACCCTCACGAAAGCCGGCCAGGTCATGTTCTCCGCGTCGTCCATCGACCAGCTGCTGACCCTG
>JAZRUD010000065.1:0-4361 GCA_045652385.1 Clostridia bacterium | reverse complement strand
CCAGGCCCCCCCGAGGGAGTGAGGCGTGGCCCCGGCAGGCCCCGCCGCCAACAGGAAGCTGCCGCAGATATTGGCCAAAATGACCTTTTTCCCCAGGCCCAGCAAAAAACGGCGCATGCCGTCGATGAAGTCGTCAGAGGTGGTGTTCCTGCCCGCCAGGGCCGCCGCCACGTCTCCGTACTGAACGATGGGCCCGGCGATGAGCTGGGGGAAGCAGCTCACGTACAGCAACAGCCGGACGAAGTTCTTCTGGACCGGGGTCTTGCCCCGGTACGCGTCCACGGTGTAGGTCAGGATCTGGAAGGTATAGAAGGAGATGCCGATGGGCAGCCGGGGAGCGGCGAAGGCGATCTCGACGCCCAGGAGCTTCGACAGGTTGGACAGGAAGAAGCCGGCATATTTGAAATAGAGAAGCCCCGACAAAGAGCCCGCCACAGCGAGGACGAGCCACATCTTCTTCGTTTTATGGCCGGCGACCCTGTCCATAGCGAGAGCAACGAGGTAGTTGAACAGGGTGGTGGCCAGCAGGAGCAGCACCATGACCGGTTCGCCCCAGGCGTAGAACACCAGGGAAAAGACCACCAGCACGCCGTTGCGCCAGCGAAGATCCCTGCTCAAAAAATACAGGATGAGCAGGGTCGGCAAAAACAGCAGCAGGAATGTCAGTCCCGAAAATACCATGATATTTCAGTATAGCATCCCTCGATCGAAGCGTCAATCAATGCTTGTGGTCCGTGGCCGGGCGTTTCTTTTTGGAGAAGAAGCTGGTGGTGAAAGCGGTGACGAGGACGATGCCCACTGCGATGGCCAGGGCCACCATCAGGGTGTGCAGGCCGTATTGGAGGGCCTCCGCCTGCCGCCCGCCCACCAGGTGGTGCATGGTGATATAGAGGCTCCCGCCGGGGATCAGGGCGATCTCGGAGAGGATGGTGAACACCGTGGCCGGGGCCTTGCACACCCGGGCCATGATCTCCGCGTATACCGCGCCGAAGGCCGCCGCCAGGGCCACGCAGAGGAAGTCCGACCCCACGACGCCGGAGAGCAGCAGGTACACGATCCAGGTGAGCCCGCCGCCGAGGGCCCCCAGGAAGAGGCGCTTGGGCTTGCTGTTGAAGAGGATGGCGAAGCCCAGGGTGCCCATAGCCGCGGCCAGCACCTGGAGCCAGGGCAGTTCGGCGTTCAGGGAGGTGAAGTGCTCCGCGGGGAAGTGGTCCTTGAACACGAACATGGCGAGGGCGAACCCGAAGGCCACCGCCGAGGCGATGAGCAGGGATTCCACCAGCCGGAGAATGCCGGAGATGGTGTCGGAGATCAGCACCTCCCGCATGGCGTTGGTGATGGCGATGCCGGGGATCAGCACCATGATGACTGCCATCATGACCTGGCCCGGATGCTCTCCGAGCCCCAGCAAAATCACCAGATAGCACAGGGCTCCGGCGATGAAGGACACCAGAAAGGCGTGAAACAGCCGCTGTAAGGCGCCGCGCTTGAAGAACCAGTTCAGAAACCACACCACCAGGCAGCAGAGGCCCGCGCCCAGGGCGTCCCGCCAGGTGCCGCCGAAGAACAGGGCGAAGGAAGGGCCGCTGAGCAGATACCCCAGCAGGGCGTACAGCTCCCGTAGCTGCTTTCGCCGGGACGGCAGGTCGACGTCGGCCAGCTTTTCTGTGAGGACGCTTAAATCGGGCCGGGTGGCGCACAGCTCCCGGGACAGGGCGTTGAGCTGCTCCAGGCGGGTGAAGTCGTTGGAATAGGCCACGATGCTGACCCGCCGGTTTTCGGTGAGCACCCGATCCTCCGCGAACACCGCCGTCAGAGAGATGAAGGAGAGGATGGTGAACACCTCCACCCGCTGGGCGCCGTAGCTTTTGAGGATGCGGGAGATGGTGTCCTCCACCCGGCTCACCTCGCCGCCCGAGAGGAGCATCCTTTCCCCGATATCCAGCGCCCGGCTCACCAACAGCCGCTGCTCCCGTTCCGTCATGGTCCCTGTTCCGTCCTTTTTCCCTAAAGTCAGATTATTATAGCAGGCGCACGGCGGCGGCGCAAGGAGGCCGCGCCGAAAATGCCGAAAAAAGCCTTGACTTTCCAAGGGAAATAATATATTATTTGAAAATCAACTGAATACTCATGATAGAGGTCGCGGGAACCAAGAGTAGACCGTCCGGCACAGGCAATGCGGGCGGAGGAAAGGGGGGACCGCCGAGGAGCGGATAAGAGCGCCTGATCGAATCCGTGTCCGGGGCAGCGGAGAACATCTGCTGCACTGTCGCCCTTTCGGGGGCGGAGAGCTGTCAGACCGGCGGGAGAAATCCTAATGTTTCGACTGTGGCGTCATGACGGGTCATGATTCCACAGTTGATTGCATTTTACGCCATCGTGCGAAAGGAGTTCCCCATGCGAAACACGAAAAGAGTCCTGATCCTGCTGCCCGTCCTCGTTCTGCTGCTTCTTCTCACCACCGCCGTCGCCTTCGCCGCGGGCGAGGGGGACGGGGAGGCGCCCTCCCGCTTCTATCAGACCTTCTGGTCCCTGCTGCCCGCCGTCATCGCCATCGGTCTGGCCCTCGTCACCAAGGAGGTCTATACATCCCTGTTCGTGGGCATCCTGGTGGGCGGGCTTCTGTACGCCGACTTCACCTTCGAGGGCACGTTGACCCACATCTTTAACGACGGATTCGTGGCCTCTCTGGCCGACGGATACAACGTGGGCATCCTGGTGTTCCTGGTGATACTGGGCATCCTGGTGGTGCTCATGAACAAGGCCGGAGGCTCCGCCGCCTTCGGGCGCTGGGCCGCCGCCCACATCAAGACCCGGGCCGGGGCCCAGCTCGCTGTCATCGCCCTGGGCGTGCTGATCTTCGTGGACGACTATTTCAACTGCCTGACCGTGGGTTCCGTCATGCGGCCCGTGTCCGACAAGAGCCGCATCAGCCGGGCCAAGCTGGCGTACCTCATCGACGCCACGGCCGCGCCCGTGTGCATCATCGCGCCGGTGTCCTCCTGGGCCGCGGCGGTGAGCTCCTACGTGGAGGACGGCAACGGGCTATATCTGTTCATCCGGGCCATCCCCTTCAACTTCTACGCCATCCTCACCATCGCCATGATGGTCTTTCTGGCTCTGACCAACCTGGATTACGGGCCCATGGCCAGGCATGAACAGAACGCCCGGGAGAAGGGCGACGTCTTCTCCGGCGTCAAGGCCATGGCCGACGCCGCCAATGAGACCGCCAACCCCAGGGGGAAGGTGCTGGATCTGGTGCTGCCCATCGTGGTGCTGATCGTAGCCTGCGTCGTCGGCATGATCTATTCCGGCGGGTTCTTCGAGGGAGCCGGGTTCGTGACGGCCTTCTCCGATTCCGACGCCTCCGTAGGCCTCATGCTGGGCTCCGCCGTGGCTCTGGTGATCACGGTGATCTACTACCTCATCCGCCGGGTGATCCCCTTCAAGGAGATCGCCGCCAGCATCCCCGAGGGGTTCAAGTCCATGGTGCCCGCCATTTTGATCCTCACCTTCGCCTGGACGCTGAAGGCCATGACCGACAGCCTGGGCGCCAAGCAGTTCGTGGAAGCGTTGGTGAAGGGCTCCGCCGGCGGGTTCCAGGCCTTCCTGCCCGCCATCGTGTTTCTGATCGCCGTGGGCCTCTCCTTCGCCACGGGCACCAGCTGGGGCACCTTCGGCATCCTCATCCCCATCACCCTGGGCGTGTTCCCGCTGACGGACCCCCTGGGCGTGGTGTGCGTGTCCGCCTGCATGGCCGGGGCGGTCTGCGGCGACCACTGCTCGCCCATCTCCGACACCACCATCATGGCCAGCGCCGGAGCCCAGTGCGACCACGTGACCCACGTCTCCACCCAGCTCCCCTACGCGCTGACGGTGGCCGGGGTCAGCTTCCTCGCCTACCTCTTCGCCGGGTTCGTGCCCAACGCCCTCGTCGCCCTGCCCCTCGCTTTGGCGCTGATGGTGGGCGCCCTGTTCCTGGTGCGGGCCGTTATGAACAAGAGGAACTGACCATAAGCCGTCCAAAAGAACAAAAAGAAGGGGTCTTGCTTTCCGCGGGAAAGATCGACCCCTTCTAAAGTGTCTCTTTTTTCGAAAAGAGAAATAAGCGAGAAAATCAAGCTAACAGATCGTAGATCGTCTTCACGAACAGCAGCGCGATCATGATCACCATGATGGGGCGGACGAAGCGGGAGCCGTTCTTCATGGCCAGGCCCGAGCCCACGTAGTTCCCCAGCATGGTGCAGGCCATGCCGAAGAAGGCGATTCGCCAGGCCACCACGCCGTGGGAGATGAAGGTGACGAGGGCGCCGATGTTGGAAGCGAGATTGATGATCCGGGTGTCGGCGGTGGCCTCCGTG
>JAZRUD010000064.1:0-2272 GCA_045652385.1 Clostridia bacterium | reverse complement strand
ATGATCATGATGTCGATGTTTCCCTCGCTCATCTGCCAGGCCGCCGTGTGCCGGCTGACGCTCATCCGTTCGCAGCCGTCGGTGCTGTTGAAGATGACCTGGGACAGGGCGTCGCACAACGCGGGTTCCAGCCCCACGCCGTTCTGGTTCAGGCCGTACACTTCCTCGTCCACGCCCACCCGCAGGGTGCCCTTCTTGCGCAGCACGTCGATCTCCGCGTTGTTCATATAGCTGTCGGCGGGTTGGTTCACCAGGATTGCCACGAAGATCACCAGCAGCATCCCCAGCAAAAAGAGTACCGGGCGCAGAGGCAGCTTTTCCTGCCAGTTGTCGGGCAGGAGCCGCCGCCGGTGCTTCTGTACTTTTTTGTTGAATTTGGTCTCCATCCTTTTCAGTATAGCAGAGGGAGATATATTTTGCACCTTTTTCTTTTCATGAGAAAAGAAAAAGGTGCACGAAAAAGAAAAGATCATGAAAATGATCGGAATAGCTGATGAAACGTTTTCGCTTCCCAAAGTTCTTTTAGTCAACCCTTATTTTTCAGGAAAAGGGTTGGAAGCTTCCAATCATTCCTTACCCACCGGCGTCAGCAGCGCCACGCCCGTGGGGAAGGGCTCCGCGAGCGCGTCCAGCTTATACACGGGTACGCTGGGATCGAGGGCTTTGAGGAAGGGCTCCTCCGTGGAGATGACGGCGAAGCTGTGGCCGGGGCAGCGGTAGTGCATGGGCACGGTCAGCTTGGGCTGCAGCGCCTTCACCGCTTCGCAGGCCTCGTCCCCTGTCAGGGTGTAGGTGCCGCCCACGGGGATGAACAGGGCGTCCGCGCCGGAGCAGGCGTCGATCAGGGCCGGGGTGGGCGCTTCGCCCAGGTCCCCCAGGTGCACGATCTTCAGCCCGTCCGCCTCGAAGATATAGGCCCGGTTGGGGCCTCGCTTCCGGCCCTGGACCTCGTCGTGCCAGCAGGGGACGCAGGAGATCTTCACGTCCTTGATCCTGCGGGTCTCGGCAGTGTTCACGGCCACGAAATCGCCCGTCACCTGGGAAAGGTCGCAGTGGTCGTAGTGCTCGTGGGACATGGTGACGACATCCGCTTCCACCACGGGATGGGGCAGGATGTTCTGCGCGTAAGGATCGGTGACGATCCGGGTCCCTGCCGCCGTTTCCAGCAGGATGCTGGCGTGGCCCAAATAGGTGATCTTCATATCAATCTTCATTCCTTTCCTGAAGTTTTGCCGGTTTTGCCTGCAAAATTGCCGCGCCGGTCCGCGGCAAAGGCACAAACTGTGCGTGTGAAACCTCGTTTTTCACGCCGTCTCCTCTCAATTTCAATATGGCAGCCGCCGCGCCGCCGCAGCGGTTTTCCAAGTTGATCCGTTCCATGTCCTTGGCTCCGTGGGTCATGGTCAGCGCCAGCCGCTCGTCTGACTCGCGCCAGACCTTCCGGCGATAGGCGAGATACGCTGCCCACAGAGCCCGCCGCACGTCCTCCGCGTCGGGGCAGGGGGCGTCCCCCTTCCTGGCGAGAACGGCCATCCGATTCTCCACATAGCTGCCCGCGGGCCGGGTGTCAAGGCCCTTGGCCCAGGCGATCAGCCCGTCGAACCAGGCGTCGGACAGCCAGAACAGCAGCCAGCCGTTTTTCTCCCGAACGGCTCGCACCTGGGGGCACAGGGCTCCGGTCAGCTTCTCGGCCGCTTCTTCGGCCCCGCCCCGGACGAAAGTGCCCAGGGAGAGCTGCCCTTCATGCCGGGGCGTCCGGAAATCAGCCGCCCGCACTTCGGCCCCCGTGACGGCCTCTACCCAGGCGGCCAGGGCTTCCGTCAGGGACGCATACAAATCTTCCATATATAAAGCGTACTCAAAAACGCCCGGCCTGTCAAGAAAAGGTTTGCGCGGCCTGCCGGCTGTCCATACTGGGGGAGAAAGGAAGGATACCTATGAAACGGATACAAACCAAGGCGGCCCTTTGCCTGCTCGTCGTGCTGCTGCTCCTGGCCGAGGGGCTGGGGAAGGGGAACGGGCCGGCCCCGGCGGCGGGCGTGCTCCGCCTCCACATCCTGGCCAACAGCGACAGCCCCCAGGACCAGGCGGTGAAGCTCCGGGTCCGGGACGCCCTGCTGCTCCTCTTCGAGGCCGCCGAAAGCTATGAGGACGCCCGGACCTTCGCCCTCAGCCACGGGACCGCCCTGCTGGACCGGTGCCAGGCAGTCCTCGCCGCCGCCGGCGTTCCCTACGGGGCCCAGCTCCTGCTGGGCGTCAGCAATTTTCCGGA
>JAZRUD010000063.1:0-2419 GCA_045652385.1 Clostridia bacterium | reverse complement strand
GTCCGCGGGCGAAAGGGAGCTCACTCTCGCCGAGATCCAGCTCAAGGACGGGTGGAACACCCTGGAAGAAGCCAAGGGCACCGTGCGCGGCGTCGTGCGCGACGCTGTGGAGACGGTCATCGGCGAGGACACCGATCCCTGGATCGACTGGGCAGAACCCCTGCCCCCCAACATATACGATCCCAGCGTCACGGCCAAGGAGCTGTGGCTCACCGACCAGGTGAAGGTGGACCTGGACAAGACCCTGGGCGACGTCGCGGAGCAGGCGATACAAAACGCCGACATTCCCGACAGCGTCCTGCGCGGCGTATACGACGCCCTGTATGCGAACGATCCCGAACCGCCGGAATACGATCCGGAGGCCATCCGGACGTACCTGGCGGATCAGGCGTCGGCCGAGGTGGACGAGACCGCCGCGGAATACGCGCAGCTGGTGGACGGCTGCATCCAATGGGACGACGGGCGCAACCAGTATATGCGGGGCGCCAGCGCCTACCATGCGAGCAAGCGGCAGTTCGACGAATCCATGGCCGCCTATCTGGAGGGCGAGCGCCAGTACGAAGAGAGCCTGGCCGCCTACGAGGAAGGCCTGGCTCAGTTCAACGAAGGGCTGCAGGCTTACGAAGACGGTCTCATCGAGATCGAGGCGGGGAAGGAAGAGATCGCCGAAAAACGCAGGGAGCTGGAGGACGGAGAGCGGCAATATGCGGAGGGCCTCGACGCCTACGAAACGGGCGTAAAACTGCGGGACGACGCCGTTGAGGAGCTGGAAAACCTGGAACCAGGCCGCTGGATCGTTCTGGACAGCCGGGGCAACGCCAGCTTCGCCCAGCTCAAGGTGAGCAGCGACAACCTGTCGAGCCTGCAGATGACCTTTTCCCTGCTCTTCGTGGTCATCGGCGCCTTGGTCATCTACGCCACGGTCAGCAAGATGGTGGACGAGCAGCGGACGCTGGTGGGGGCCACCAAGGCCCTGGGATTCTTCAACCGGGAGATATTCGCAAAATATCTGCTCTTTGGCCTCACCGCCACGGTCCTGGGGGCGCTCCTGGGCATCCTGCTGGCCCGCTTCTGGATAGAAAGCTTCATCCTCAACGGCTACAACCTCTATTTCAACATCGACTTCGCCCGTTCCATCCTGGTGGGCTGGCCCACCCTGATCGTGGTGGCGGGGGGCGCTCTGCTGGCCGTCGCTGCGGTCACGTTCGCCTGTCTCAGGCTGGTGCGGACCCCGGCCATCCAGCTCATGCAGGCGCCCGTGCCCAAGGGCCAGAGCAAGGCGAGCCGGGGCGGGAAGCATCTGCTGTCCCTGTATTCCCGGCTGGTGCTGCTCAATATCCGCTCGGATATCAAACGGGTGCTGGTGACCGTGGTGAGCGTGGCCGGCTGCTGCGCCCTGGTGGTCATTGGCTTCACCCTTAAATACGCCATGGACCAGTGCATCGTGAACCAGTATACCACCGTGGTGAACTACGACGGGCGGGTCCGCTTCGATCATCAGGAGGACATCGAGGAGCATCTTCAGACGGCCGGGGTGGAGTACGTGCCGCTGTATGACGGGAACGTCACCTTCCGCATCCAGGATATGGATATGGGCGAGCTGTACGCCGGGGACATCGCCGCCATTGAGAGCATGTTCCGCCTGAACGACTGGCAGACCGGGGAGCCCCTTGCCCCCACGAACGAGGGCATGCTGATCCAGCGGCGGCTGGCGGAGAAATACGGTCTAAAGAAGGGAAGCACCTTCGAGATCACCCTGGGCGGGACGAAATCGGCCGAGGCCGAGGTCGCGGGCATCTTTGAAAACTATATCGGCCGGACCATGGTTGCGAGCCCCCTGTATTACGAATCCCTGTTCGGGGAGGAGCCCACGTACAACGCCGTCTTCCTGCGCTTCGGCGACAGGGACCGGGAAGCGCTCCTTTCAGAGCTTCGGGAACTGCCGGGGTACACGGACTACACGCCTGCCGACGCGGACAGGACCATGTTCGAGGCGGCCACCTCCGTCATCAATGGCCTGGTGGCCCTGTTCATCTTCATGGCGGCGGTCATGGCCGGAATGGTGCTTTTGAATCTGACCAACATCTATATCCTGCAGAAGAAGCGGGAGCTGACCGTTATGCGCATCAACGGCTTCACCACGAAGGAGGTCATCGCCTACGTGACCCGGGAGACGGTGCTCACCACCGTCCTGGGGATCCTGCTGGGCTTCGCTGCGGGCTCCTTCGTGGGCTATCGGATCGTCCGCGCCCTGGAACAGTCCTTCATCCAGCTGGAGCGCGGGGTGTGCTTCTCCGCCTGGGGGTACGCGGCGGCCATGGCGGTGTTCTTCCCCGTGGTCGTCAACCCCATCGCCCTGCGGAACGTGAGACGTCTCAAAATGTCCGACGTCCCATAGGCGCGCGCCCATCGTACAGGA
>JAZRUD010000062.1:0-3220 GCA_045652385.1 Clostridia bacterium | reverse complement strand
GGTGGCCCACTTCGACGTGCTCCGCAACAACGGCTTCGCCACTCCCGACGAGGCGCTGGACGCGGCGGTCGCTTCCGGCGCGGACGTGGCCATCATCTGCTCTACCGATGATACCTATCCCGAGCTGGTGCCGCCGGTAGCCAAGGGCATCAAGGCCAAGGCGCCCAACATGAAGGTGTTCCTGGCCGGCGCCCCGGCGCCCGAGTTCAAGCCGTCCTATGACGAGGCCGGTGTGGACGAGTACATCCCCGTCCGGGCCAACTGCCTCGCCATCCTGACCAACATCCAGAAAGGAAAGGGGATCATCTAATGGGCAAAGTAGATTTTAGCAACATCCCGTTCCGCCAGGAGGCGGTCAAGGGGATGACCTATGAAGAGTGGCTCGAGAAGCTGAAGAAGGAGACCGGCAAGACCCCCGAGGATCTGTACAACCACACCATGGAGCAGATCGACATCCGGCCCCTGTACACCGAGGACGATTATAAGGATATGAACCACCTGCACTTCATGGCAGGCGTGCCTCCCTATCTTCGCGGGCCCTATCCCACCATGTACGTGACCCGGCCCTGGACCGTCCGGCAGTACGCCGGCTTCTCCACCGCCGAGGAAAGTAACGCCTTCTACCGCCGCAACCTGGCGGCCGGTCAGAAGGGCCTGTCCATCGCCTTCGACCTCGCGACCCACCGGGGCTACGACTCCGATCATCCCCGCGTGGTGGGCGACGTGGGCAAAGCGGGCGTGGCCGTGGACTCCATCCTCGATATGGAGATCCTCTTCAGCGGGATCCCCCTCGATCAGATGTCCGTGTCCATGACCATGAACGGCGCGGTGCTGCCGATCCTGGCCTTCTACATCGTGGCCGGTGAAGAGCAGGGCGTGGACAAGAAGCTGCTGACCGGTACCATCCAGAACGACATCCTCAAGGAGTTCATGGTCCGGAACACCTACATCTATCCCCCCGCTGCCTCCATGCGGATCATCGGCGACATCTTCGCCTATACCTCCAAGAACATGCCCAAGTTCAACTGTATCTCCATCTCGGGCTACCATATGCAGGAAGCCGGCGCCACCGCCGACATCGAGATGGCGTACACGTTGGCGGACGGCTGGGAATACCTCCGCACCGGCGTGAACGCAGGCCTGACCGTGGACCAGTTCGCGCCCCGGCTGAGCTTCTTCTGGGCCATCGGCAAGAACTACTTCATGGAAGTGGCCAAGATGCGGGCAGCCCGTATCCTCTGGGCGAAGATCGTCAAGACCTTCGATCCCAAGAACCCCAAGTCCCTGGCCCTCCGGACCCACTCCCAGACCTCCGGCTGGTCCCTCACGGCCCAGGATCCCTTCAACAACCTGGCCCGTACCTGCATGGAGGCCATGGGCGCGGCTCTCGGCCACACCCAGAGTTTGCACACCAACGCCCTCGACGAGGCCATCGCCCTGCCCACCGACTTCTCCGCCCGCATCGCCCGGAACACTCAGCTGTACATCCAGGACGAGACCAGCGTCTGCAAGGTCGTGGATCCCTGGGGCGGCTCCTACTACGTGGAAGCCCTCACCAACGAGCTGGTCAAGCGGGCCTGGGGCCACATCATGGAGGTCGAGAAGCTGGGCGGCATGTCCAAGGCCATCGACTCCGGCCTGCCCAAGATGCGTATCGAGGAAGCCGCTGCCCGCCGTCAGGCGCGCATCGACTCCAACAACGAGAAGATCGTGGGCCTCAACTACCTGCCCCTGGATCAGGAGGAAGCCATCGACATCCTGGACGTGGACAACATGGCCGTGCGTCAGGCGCAGATCGAGCGCCTGAAGAAGCTGCGCGCCAACCGGGACAACGAAGTCGTGCAGCAGAAGCTGGACGCCATCACGAAAGCTATGGAAACAGGAGAAGGCAATCTGTTGGAGCTGGCCGTGGACGCGGCCCGTGCCCGGGCGTCCCTGGGCGAGATCTCCTATGCGGTGGAAAAGGTCTGCGGGCGGCATAAGGCCGTGATCCGCAGCATCTCCGGCGTGTACTCCTCCGAGTACTCCGATGCCGCCACCATCGAGGAGGTCCGGAAGATGACCGCCGAGTTCGAGAAGAAGCACGGCCGTCGGCCCCGGATCATGGTCGCGAAGATGGGCCAGGACGGTCACGACCGCGGCGCCAAGGTGGTCGCCACCGGCTATGCCGACATGGGCTACGTGGTGGACGTGGGACCGCTGTTCCAGACGCCCGCCGAGACGGCTCAGGACGCCGTGGACAACGACGTGCACATCGTGGGCATGAGCTCCCTGGCCGCCGGTCACAAGACGCTGCTGCCCCAGCTGGTCGAAGAGCTGGAGAAGCGGGGCCGCGGGGACATCATGGTCATCGCGGGCGGCGTCATCCCGGCCCAGGATTACCAGTTCCTGAAGGACCACGGCGCCGCCGCCATCTACGGCCCCGGCACCCCCATCCCCTTCGCCGCCAAGGACATGCTTGAGATTTTGAACAAGCGCCTGGACGAGGAAGAGGAGTAAACCAAGCAACAAACCGTTCCGGGCGGCGGCTGCCGCCCGGCGGTTTATGTAGACGATATGCTGCTTTCGCAGCTCGATCTATGGGCCCTTGCGGCCCCATTCGATGTGTGGGCTCAACGCCCGCTCGATGTGATATACAGCCTGTGTGTCCGCAGACACATCGAGTCGAAGACACATCGAACGCCGAAGGAGTACATCGAAAAGCCGACAGGCTTTATATCGAGAAACAAGGAGGTTCCCCGTGCCAGAGGAATACACCACCTACAAGCCCGAGTGGATCGACAAGGAGAAGCAGGCGGACAGCAAGTACGCCAGCTTCGTCATGACCGGCATCACCAAGAGCAACGAGGAGCTGCGCCGCGCCCATGACGCCACCCGCTCCGCCCGGCCGCCCAAGATGACCATCGACGATTACGTGGAGGGCGTGCTGGCCGGGGATCGGATGAAGCTCTCCCGGGCCATCACCATGGTGGAGAGCAACGCGCCCAAGCACTACGCCATGGCCCAGGACATCGTCCAGCGGCTGCTTCCGCACACGGGCCAGGCCATTCGGGTGGGCATCACCGGCGTCCCCGGCGCGGGCAAGTCCACCATCATCGAAGCTTTGGGCACCAGGCTCTGTCAGCAGGGGCACAAGGTGGCGGTCCTGGCCGTGGACCCCAGCTCCTCCGTCACCGGCGGCGCCATTTTGGGCGACAAGACCCGCATGGAGCAGCTGGCC
>JAZRUD010000061.1:0-1264 GCA_045652385.1 Clostridia bacterium | reverse complement strand
CGCCATCTTTTCGGAGGTGGAGGAGAACCCTCAGCTCTCCGGCGTGGAAGGCGCGGTGAAGCTGATCCGTGTAAACAAGGTCAACGCAGTCGTGGGCATGGGCGGCGGCAGCACCATGGACACGGCCAAGTTCGCCGCGGCCATCGCCCTTGGGGACGGCGAAGCCATCGGGTATTTCCGTGGCGAAAAGCCCTTCCCGGCGCAGCGCCTGCCCATGATCGCCGTACCCACCACCGCCGGCACGGGCAGCGAAGTGACCCAGGTGTCCGTCATCAGCCACGGCAAGGAGAAGAAGACCATCAACAACCCGGTCTTCATGCCCAGGGCCGCCCTGATCGACCCGGCCCTCACCGAGACCGTGCCGCCCCGGACCACCATGAACACGGGCCTGGATGCCATGGCCCACGCCCTGGAGGGGTATTGGAGCAAAAACCATCAGCCCGTCTCCGATCTCATGGCCATGGAAGCGGTGCGCCTGGTCCTCGACAACCTGGAGGCAGCCTACAAGGACGGTCACGATCGCGCAGCCCGGGAGAACATGGCCCTGGCGGCCCTGCTGGGGGGCCTGAGCTTCGCCCTGCCCAAGACCGCAGGGAGCCACGCCTGCAGCTACCCTCTTTCCGAGGACTATCATCTGCCCCACGGGGAGGCCTGCGCCTTCACCCTGGACAGCTTCGTGCGGATCAACGCCGACGAACGGCTGGAGGAGCTTTGCCGCCGGGCGGGCCTTTCCGGCACGGCGGAACTCAGCGAGCGCATCCGCGCCCTCAAACAGCTGGGGGGCCTAAGGACCCGACTCGCCGATCTGGGGGACGTGGATATGGACAAGCTCTGCCGTGACTGCGCCGTCCATCCCCTCATGAACAACAACCCCGTAAAGATGGACGAAGCCGCCCTGCGGCGGATGTTCGAAGAGCTCCGATGAACACGAAGCTCCGGGACGGGGCCATGATCGCCGGCATGGTGGTGGCCTGGTCCGTATTCTACGCCGTCAGCAAGCACATGGTGGACGCCACGGGCTCCCCCTTCGCGGCGGGGTTCCTGCTGCGCATGGGCGCCCTTATCTTTCTGACCGCCCAGCTGGTGGCCGACGGCCATTTTATGGGCCTGTTCCGTCAGGGCAGGGCGGCGGTGCTCCTGGTGATCATCGGCGTGTTCGGTTTTTTGCTGGACCTGTTCGCCAACCTGGGCTATGCCGGCGGCACCCTCAGCACGGGCACGGCTCTTTTGAAGACCGACGTGCTCATGGTGAACCTGATCACCG
>JAZRUD010000060.1:0-1333 GCA_045652385.1 Clostridia bacterium | reverse complement strand
GGTGGGATAGGGCCCTCTGAGATACGGGGGCACGCCCGCCATGAAGTGCAGGTGGTTCATGTTCTTATAGTCGTCCTCGGTGTAGAGGGGCCGGATGTCGATCTGCTCCATGGTGTGGTTGTACAGATCCTCCGGGGTCTTGCCGGTCTCCTTCTTCAGCTTATCCAGCCACTCTTCGTATGTCATCCCCTTGACCGCCTCCTGGCGGAACGGGATGTTGCTGAAATCTACTTTGCCCATTAGATGATCCCCTTTCCTTTCTGGATGTTGGTCAGGATGGCGAGGCAGTTGGCCCGGACGTGGATGTACTCGTCCACACCGGCCTCGTCATAGGAAGGCTTGAATTCGGGTGCCGGGGCGCCGGCCAGGAACACCTTCATATTGGGCGCCTTGGCCTTGATGCCGCGGGCGACCGGAGGCACCAGCTCGGGATAGGTATCATCGGTAGAGCAGATGATGGCCACGTCCGCGCCGGAAGCGACCGCCGCGTCCACCGCTTCGTCCACGGTGGCGAAGCCGTTGTTGCGGAGCACCTCGAAGTGGGCCACCTCCATGAAGGAAGCGGAGAAGTCGGCCCGGGCTTTGTGCTGGGGGATGGGCCCCATGTTGCACAGGAACACCTTCACGTTGTCGCCGGTCCTGGCGATGTAGTCCTCGGTGGCCTTGCGGAGCGCTTCGTACTGCTCCGTCCAGCGATGGGGCAGGATGGCCGTGATGGCCTCGCCCTTGCCGTCGGCGAAGGAGGCGGCCACGTCGGCCAGGGTCGCGCCCTCCTCGAGAGCGTCGCCGGAGCACCTGACGCAGGACTTCAATCCCTCTATGGGCTTGCCCGCGGCCTTGGGGGCCTTGGCGCTCTTCTCGCCCTCCAGGGGCTTCTCGGACATGTTCGGATACATGTTGCTGCCCACGGCCCGATCCTGCCGGGTGGCCAATCTCTTGAACCGATCGGCCAACGTGGCGGCGATCTCGCTTTGGATCGTGCCGGCCCTCAGGGCTTCCAGCATGCCGCCGGCGGCCTGGATCTTCTTGACCTGGTTCCAGATGGCCTCGCCCAGCTGACCGGTGAGGGTCTCCACGTACCAGGAGCCGCCCGCCGGGTCCACGGGGGACAGGAGGTTGAACTCCTCCTGCATCATCACCTGGATATTCCGGGCGATGCGGCGGGAGAAGGCGTCGCTGTCGCGCACGGCTGCGTCGAAGGGCAGGATCTTCATGCCGCTGACGCCGCCCACCACGCCGGAGAAGGCCTGGGTGGTGGCCCGAAGCACGTTCACGTAGGGATCATAGAGGGTGGTGGTGAACTGGGAAGTCTCGGCGAACACGTCGATGCACT
>JAZRUD010000059.1:0-3481 GCA_045652385.1 Clostridia bacterium | reverse complement strand
TGGCCGCCGCCGTCATAGATAGCCTCACCGACGCCCTGGACCTTTCCCCCCGGCTCCCGAACCCCGGCAACAACTTCGTGACCCGGGTGCCCCCTTGCCCCGCCGCACTGGTGGAGTGCGGGTTTTTGAGCCACCCCCAGGAGGAACTTCTGCTGCAGGAGCCGGAATATCAACGGGCGATAGCGGAAGCTATCGCCCGGGGGGTGTTGTCGTTTTTGGAGGGGTAATCGTACCGCCTTATGGGTCCATCTCCGCCAGGGCCGCGTTACGGTAGGCGGGATCGTCGGTGACCTCGCGGATAAGGCGAAGCTTGGGCGGCAGGACCACGGGGGCGTGCTCGTCGGAGAGCTCGATCTCGCAGATAGCCCTGTCGGTCCAGAAGGGGAACAGGTCGATCTCGAAGTACTGGCCCCGGTGGATCAGGCGATACCGGGTCTTGCGGACGGTGCGCTTGTTGGGGTCCGCGTCCATGAGGCGCTTTAGGTACTCCTTTTGTGTGAGTCGACGCTCGATCTCCACGCGCTTCAAATCGTTCACCGGCGTTTTCACGGTCTCGTAGTAGGTATAGTAACCGTCAGCGCCCTGCTGCCGGATGCGCACCTCCTCCCCGGGGTTGGACAGCAGATACGTCTGGCTGATGTCCACCCGGCGGCAGTTGGGCTGGCTCTCCAGCCAGGCTACGTCCGGATACTCGATCAAAAACTTGCGCTCCACCTCCAGAGGCACCGGCTCGCCCAGGAAGGACAGGATCTCCCGCAGCAGGTGCTCCAGCTTGTCCTCGAAGGAGGAGCCGTTGGCGATGATCCGCAGGTGCGGATGGCCCGTCCATGCGGCGATGATCCGATCGTCCAGGGCCACCGCCTGCTCCGGCGTCTCATACCGGGCCGCGTTGTTGGCGAGGGAGTAGGCTTCGAGAGCGCCCTTGGCCGCGGTAACCAGGTGAAACACGGCGTCGTACCGGTCCCTCAATTCCACCTCGCTGGTGTTCAGTTCCCGGCAGAGCTGGGTGAACTCCTGATCGGTCATGTATCCCTTGTTGTCCATGGCGCCCCGGTCGCAGACGATCAAAATCTTGTCCGCGGGGATGGTCCTGGCGCCTCGCTCGAACAGCCGTTCCTTGGTGAGCTGCAGCTCCATCTGGCAGCGCTGGTAATCCAGGTTCGTCCCGCAGCCCCAGGGGGTCAGGCCGCCGCCGATGAGCTCCGTGGCGGTCTCGGGGACGAACAGCACCGTATAGCCCTTCTGGGGCAAATTGTTGGCGATCCAGCTCAGCGCCGTGGTCTTGCCCGCGCAGGGGCCGCCGGTTATGACGATCTTCCGGATGGTCATGGGTCTTTTCTCCTCTCTTTTGGGTATCTCTTCCTTTAGCAGGATTCCGTCATTATGTCCAGGATCTCCCGATCGGTGTCGCGCATGCCCTCCCGGGCCATGCGGCCCACGATGCGAATGGTGTTGTCCACGCCCTTCTTGACGATGCCCTCGCCGGAATAGAATTGGTTCTTGCCGTGGGTGTACATCTCGTAGCCCATGAGCCCCGCTTCCACGGCCATGGCGATCTTCCCGGCGCAGGAGGGCTTGGCCCCGTCGCAGACCATGCCGGAGAGGATGGCCAGGGTGTTCACGATGGTATGGGCGATGACCTCGTATCCGTCCCCGTGGAGATAGGCGATGCCCGCCGCCGCCCCGCAGCCCGCGCTGACCGCCCCGCAGAAGGCGGAGAGGCGGCCGATGCTGGTCTTCTGGTGGATGGTCACCAGGTTCGACACCACCAGCGCCCGGAGCAGCTTATCCCGGCCCGCGTTCAGCGCTTTGGCGTATTCGATGACGGGAAGGCTGGCCGTCATGCCCTGGTTTCCGCTGCCGGAGACGATGACCACGGGCATCTCACAGCCGCTCATGCGGGCGTCGGAACCCGCCGCTGCAGCGGCCTTGGCCCGGACCCGCACGTCGTTCCCCTGGGCTTCGATCAGGGTTTGGCCGATGCGGGCGCCCCAGTTGTGGGTCAGTCCCTCTTGGGAGATAGCGGTATTGTAGGCGATCTGCCGATCCAGCACCACCTCCACGTCGAACAGGTCCACATGATCCGCGAAGTCCACGATACGCTCCACGGACAAAAGGTCATACGCCGGTCCTTCGTCGGCCTCGGTCTGGTCCGGACATGCCCCCTCCAGGGCGAAGAGGCAGCGACCGTTCTTCTCGATGTGGGTGATGTTGGTATGGAAATCCTCGATGACCACCCGGGCGCTGTCCTGACCGGCCCAGGCGGTGACGGCGATATAAAAGATTTTGTCCCCCGGATAGGGGACCACTTCGATGGGATGGCTGTCCCGATAGGCGCGAATGGCGTCCCGATCCTTTTCGGCCACGTGGGAAATCACCTGCAGCTGCACGTCCGGGTCTCCGGCCACCAGGCCCGCCGCCGTCGCCGCCTCGATGCCTCGCATATACCCGGTGTTGGGCACCACCACGCTCTTCACGTTCTTGATGATGTTCCCGCTGCACTCCACCCGGCACCGTTCCGGCAGAGCCCCCAACGCCTGCCGGACCTTGGCGGCCCCGTAGGCGATGGCGATGGGTTCCGTGCAGCCCGTGGCGGGGATCAGCTCCGCCTCCAGTATGCGAATATACGCCGAATAGGCGGGATCGGTCCTGTCAAATGCCATACTGTCCTCCCCTGTGCTTCATCACGCGAAACAGGAGAGGGGTCGCCTCTCCTGCTGGTCGAAAATGCTTAGATCAGTTTGAATCCGGCAGTTTCAATGGCCTTGCGGATAGCCTCCAGGGGCAGGTCCTCCTTCAGGACCAGCTCCACGGCTCGGGTCACGTGGTCCGCCTTGCAGCTCTCCACCTGGGGCAGAGCCTCCAGGACCCGCTGGAGCCGGGCGGAGCAGCCGCCGCAGCGCATGCCGTCTACGATCAGATTCAGCGTCTTCATATGTCTTCCCTCCGTTGTTTCGTGATTCTATTGTACTCTCTCAGGGCCGCGTGTGTCAATCCACGCCGTCCACGATGTAGCCGATGGCCTCCACGGCCTTCGTCAGGGTTTCGTCGCTGACCTCACCCTCCAGCGTGACCTTGGCTGTACCCGCCTCGTGGCTGGCCGCGGCTTCCCGGACGCCGGGCACCTTTTCGAGGGCCCCCTTCACGGCGGCCTCGCAGTGCTCGCACATCATGCCGGTGATGCGGACGGTCTTCTCCGCAAGGACCGGCTGCTCCGCCGCCACCGGTTCTTCCGGCAGCTCTACGGGATGCTTCTTCCTGCGATCCCGCCGGGTATCGTGCATCTTGAAGAGGTTGAGCCGCAGGGCGTTGGTGACCACGCAGAAGCTGGAAAGGCTCATGGCCGCCGCCCCGAACATGGGATCCAACGTCACGCCCCGAATGAGACCCGCCGCGATGGGGATGCCGATGCAGTTATAGAAGAAGGCCCAGAACAGGTTTTCCCGGATGTTCCGCAGGGTGGCCCGACTCAGACGGATGG
>JAZRUD010000058.1:0-1470 GCA_045652385.1 Clostridia bacterium | reverse complement strand
CGATCTGGACGTGGGCGCGCTGTGTACCTACGGCGGATAAACGAAAAGGAACAAACCTGTCGCAGCGGCAGATTTATCCCAGCATAGAGTTCCATCGAGGCCCTTTTCTCTCGGGAAAAGGGCCGATTGCTTTTAGTGCGTTCCTGTCAGATACGCCCACAGCACGTCGGTCCCGTCCAGGACGCTTTCCAGCGTGGCGCTCTCCAGGGGGTTGTGGGAGATGCCCTTTCGGCAGGGAATGAACACCATGCCCGTGGGGAACAGGGGCGCAAAAGCCATGGCGTCGTGCCCCGCGCCGCTGGGCATGTTCCGGCAGGAGATGCCGAGGCGCTCCGCCGCGGCCATGAGTCCTCGTTGGATGCCCTCGTCCATGCGGACCGGGTCCATCTCGCTGAGCTTTGATTCCGTGAGGTCGATGCGCCGCCTGTCGCAGATCTCCCGGGCGGCCCGGAGGGTGTCCTGCTCCATCCGGTCCAGACTGTCCATGTCGCTGCCCCTGAGGTCGATGCCCAGCTCCGCGGCCCCGGGGACCACGTTCAGGGCGTTGGGCGTGTTCTGGATCACGCCTACGGTGGCCACGGACTCGCACCGCACCGCCTCCCGCTGCCCGATCTTTTCCACCGCCAGCACGATCTCCGAAGCGGCGCAGAGGGCGTCCTGCCGCATGTTCATGGGCGTGGCCCCGGAGTGCTCCGCCAGACCCTTGAGCTGCAGCTTCCAGCGCCGGGGCCCGGCGATGGTGCTGACCACCCCCACCCGGACGCCCGTCTCCTCCAATACCTTCCCCTGCTCGATGTGCAGCTCCAAATACTCCTTCACGCCGGTGATCCGAGGCGGCGTCAGGCTCAGCCCCCGGCGGGCGAACACCTCGCCCAGGCTCACGCCGTCCTTGCCCGTAAGCTTCGAGAGCCGGTCCGGCCCCTCCTTCAGCTGCCCGGTCACGAGACCGCTGCCCATGGTGCAGCAGACGAAGTTGCTGCTTTCCTCGCAGCGGAAGGCCGCCGCCTTCAGCGGCAGCTTCAGCCCGCTTTCCCTGGCCCGCTTCAGCAGCAGCAGCCCCGCCATGACCCCGGCCACGCCGTCGTACCGGCCCCCCTGGATCACGGAATCCAGGTGCGACCCGATCAAAACGTATTCCTCCGCTTCCTCCAGACAGGCGTAGCTGTTCCCCGCCGGATCGGTTTCCACCCGGCAGCCCAGCTCCCTGGCCAACTCCCAGAACCGCCGGTGCATCTCGTCCTCCAGCTCCGTGTATCCGAGCCGGGTCACGCCGCCCCTGGGCAGCGCTCCCACCTCATAGAACGTCTCGAACAGCCGGTCCAAATACTCTCGATCGGAAAGCTCCATACGCCCGCCTCCTTCTTTCTCTGCCCCCATCATACCAGCCCGCCCAAAATGCTGTCAAGCCGCTCCCCCCGCCCCTTTCTCGCAAGGAATCTCTTGCCAACCGCCGGCCCCTGTGGTACAATA
>JAZRUD010000057.1:0-8353 GCA_045652385.1 Clostridia bacterium | reverse complement strand
CCGACTTAATTCCGGCTCCAATTCAGCGAAGATAGCCGCGATATCAGCGGCGTTCAGAGTGATGAGGATGTCCTTGATGGAAGAGTACCGCTTGTTCTCCAACAGGGTACGGATGGTCATTTCCAGGGAATAGGTCTTTTCCGACATGTTTGCCTCCTTCTCTTTAGTCCCCTTTGAATGGATATAGAAGAAAGGCACAGGGAATATCGGTTATATGCGGCGGCACACCATGGGTGCGGTGCATCGATGTATATGACCGGTCGATCCGCTTGTGCCGCTACTACTGCCAGCGTCCATGGTGTCCACCTCTCTTTCTGAAATAATCTCGGGGCGATCTTCACGCCTTAAAAATTTTACAACCTGAGCTTCCCTCTTGTCAACCTAAATTGAACGAAAATGGACGGCGAATTGCCGTCCAGTGCTTTTTATTTTCCGTCCCGTATGGCCAGGGCCTTGTCGGGATAGTTGGTGATGACGCCGATGCCGTGGCGGATACACAGAGCCATGATCTCCTCGTCGTTCACCGTCCAAGGATTGATGCCGATCCCCGCAGCCAAAGATCCCTCGATCATGCCGGGATAAAGAAGCGTCCTCCAATGGGGGTGGATATACTGCGCGCCGATCGACTTAGCGTATTTCCAGGGTTCGTAGAGGCCGTCGCTGTAGAGGATGCCGTATTGTACGTCGGGCTTGATTTGCCTAAGCTCCATCAGCGTGTAGTGGTTGAAGGAGGAATAGAGGATGCGCCCCTCCATGCCTTTCTCCTGCTCCAGCTTCAGCACCTTTTCTGCGATGCCAGGATAGACGATCTGATCCGTCTTGATCTCCACGTTGACCACGTGACGGGTGTCTTGGATCAGGTCGTAGAGTTCTCCCAGCGTGGGTATCTTCGCCCCCTTGTACTGCGGCATACCGTTGCTTGCGTCCAGCTCTTTGAGCTCTTTCAGCGTGAAGGACTGGATCAGTCCGGAACCGTTCGTGGTCCTGTCCACCGTCTCGTCGTGCATGATGATCAGCTCCCCGTCACGGGAAAGATGCACGTCCAACTCGAAGCCGTCCGCGCCTTGCTCCATGGCCAGGCGAAAAGCTTCCAGCGTGTTCTCCGGTGCGTACCCCGACGCGCCCCGATGGCCCAATATGATCGACATAGCAGCGTTTCTCCGTTCTCTTTTTTTCCGATTCTACTCCCCTTTCCCCCATCTTTCAAGCCCGCGTTGCATTTTTCACGAAAGAAAGCTATACTCTCCTCATGAGATACGACAGCATTTGCGAAGCCATTTTTATAAATCGCCCTAACCGGTTCATCGCCCACGTTCTTCTCGATGGAAAGCCGGTGATCTGCCATGTGAAGAACACAGGACGATGCCGGGAGCTGCTGATCCCCGGAGCGAAGGTGATTCTGAACCGCAGCGCCAATCCTATGCGCAAGACGGCCTACGACCTCGTTTCCGTTTATAAGGGAGAACGTCTCATCAACATGGACAGCCAGGCCCCCAACTTCATTGCCGCTGAATACCTCCCGAGGTTGTTCCCGGACATGGAGGAACTCCGTCGTGAAGTGGTCTGCGGCGATTCCCGATTCGATTTCTATGGCGTGAAAGGCGGTCGTCCCTTTTATCTTGAAGTGAAGGGCGTGACGTTGGAACAGGACGGCAGGGTATTATTCCCCGATGCCCCCACGGATCGCGGAACGAAGCATTTGCGGGAACTGACCGAGCTAAAGAGGAACGGCACCGATGCCCACGTGCTTTTCGTCGTTCAGATGCAGGACGTCCTGTTTCTGCAGGCCAACCGCGATACAGACTCTGCCTTCGCGGACGCCCTTCTTGCGGCGAAAGAAACGGGCGTGGGCGTCCACGCTGTGGACTGCCTGGTGACGCCAAGGACGGTCGTTGCCGATCGGCCAGTAGCTATTAAGTATGTTTGAAGAAAAGAAAAGCTGTGCTACTGGCACAAGTCAAAGTTGGAAACAATCTGCGCTGCCGCGCCCGTTCAAATCCCATATTTCATATTAGCGATAAGTAAAAGAGAGGACGCATTGCCCTCTCTTTTACCTGGCGGAGAAAGTGGGATTTGAACCCACGCACCGGTCATCCCAGTCTACTCCCTTAGCAGGGGAGCCCCTTATAGCCACTTGGGTATTTCTCCATATATGGCGGAGATGGTAGGATTCGAACCCACGGGCACTTGCATGCCGACGGTTTTCAAGACCGCTTCCTTAGACCACTCGGACACATCTCCGTGTTTTCGATGCCCCCCGCTTCCGTCCGAAGGGCAGTATACCAAACCCCATTTGAATTGTCAATGGTGGTTTTCAGTATTCGTCTACGCAGAAGCAAGGATGTTCATTCTTTCGCATGGCCTCCCAAATATCCTCCGGCGCCAGCATCACGTTTTGGTGGCGAACCTCGCCCGGCGCGTCAGCATCAGGAGGAAGCTTGGCGGAGACGGGCTTTGCTCCCGCAATACGCAGCAGCTCATGAAGGACCGGCCCGTATGACCGAAGGCACAGGACCTCCTCACCATAAACATCTTCCTGCTCAAAGTATACGCAGTACCCCACGGTCTTCCCTGCCTCCTGCAGCAGAAAACCTTTCCCCCCGTCGGAAGCGTAATCTGCCATCTTAAGGAAGAATGCATCCCGGTCTCGGCGCGCGAAGCCGGTATACCGGTCGGATACGGCGGTGTACACCTGAAAAGCCTGCTCCTCCGAAAACGGCGCAATCTCCCCCTCTGCAAAGCTGCCCTCTCCCATCCAGTATTTCGTGAACGTGCTGGGGCGAAAGCCCAGATGCGCATACGCTCCGGAACGCTGGGGATGATTGAACAGAGCGCGTATACCTCGCGTTTCAGCTTCCCGCTGTAAAAAGCGCATGGCCGCATACATATGCCCCTTCCCCCGCTCAGCCGGCACAGTGGCCACGCCGGAGGTCATAAGCGCCGGGAAAGAGGATCTGCCCAGGGAAAGCGACATGGGAGCGCCGTGGACGACTGAAATCATTTCTTCGTCCCGGAAAACGCCTGCAGACCATTCCGGCAGATACCGGTTTTCGAAAAACCAGTCCACAAAGGCGGGTGGATCATCGAAGGTACTCTGCCACAGTCCCCTGGCCTGTTCCCTGTCCGCTTCCGTCAACAGTCGAATGGTCATGATATCTGCCCTCGGTTGTAAGCTCGATAGTTCACCGACAGAACCATAGCCACAGTAACCAGCGTTGCCATGATGTTGCTGCCGCCGTAACTGATGAGGGGCAGCGGTATGCCGGTCACGGGCATGAGGCCCATGTTCATGCCTACGTTCTCGAACACGTGGAAGCCCATCATGGCCACCGTGCCCACGCAGAGACACCGTCCGAACATGTCCTTGGATCTCCGTGCCACCATCAGGATGCGCAGCAGCAGCAGGAAGAACAGCAATATCATGACGGCTGCGCCCACGAACCCCAAGCCCTCGGCGATGCTGGAAAAGATGAAGTCCGTCTGCCGCTCAGGCACATACTTCTTTTGTGCCAGCGTGCCCACGGAGAAATATCCCTTGCCGAACAGGCCGCCGGAGCCCACCAGCTCCTTAGATCGGAGCACGTTGTACCCGTCCCCTTCTAGGTCCAGCGTGGGGTCAAGGAACACCCGGATACGGGCCTTCTGATCGTTGGTCAGCAGGAACTTATAGATGAGCGGCAGGCTGACCACGGCGACTGTGCCGCCGCCGAGTATATAGAGCCAGCTGATGCGGGCAGCGAACACCACGCCGATGAAAATCACGGCGAAGACCATGGCAGTGCCGAAATCCGGCTGCAGCATAACCAACCCGAAGGGCACGGCGAAGATGGTCACCGCCTGCAGCACGTCCCAGAAGTTATTGAAATGGCCGCGGCGGTCGTAACACTCGGAAACGAACTTGGAAAGGGCCACCAGCAGTACTACCTTGCCCAGCTCCGAAGGCTGGAAGGATCGGGAGGTGCCGATCTTGAACCAGCCGAAAACGCCGCGGGTGTTCACCTTCACCACCAGCAGCAGTACCAGCAAAGCGCAGATCACCAGATAAGCCATCTTGACGAAGGGCTTGTATTTGTCGTAATCGAGGAAGGCGATGGGCACGGCAACCACCAGGGAGATGAGGATACTCACCAGCTGCCGGTTGAAGTATTCGAGATTCAGTCGGCTCAAAAAACCCTCCAGACCCACCTCTGTGCCGTCAAAGGGATCGGAGAGCACGTTCAAAAGGGAGACAAGGCCAAAAAGGAGCAGCACCATCACCAGAAAAATGATGATGATGTCCACTCCTTTCGTCTGATTGGACTTGCCTGGCTTTGCCATTTACAGGATATACGCCGGGTCCTCCGCGGGCCGGGCGGCGAGCTCCGCCCGCTTCTCGTCGAAGCCGGGTTTGCCCAGCAGCGCGTAGGTGGCTTTCTTGCCCTCTTCCACGCCGGGCTGGTCGAAAGCGTCTATGCCTAACAGCTCGCCGGTGAAAGCGGTGGCCACCTCGAACATGTAGAGGAGCTGGCCCACGGTGAATGGATTCACCTCAGGGAGCGTGATGGTATAGTTCACATGGCCGCTCTTGGTGAGAGCGTAGGCCGTGGCCGCCTGCTCCGCGGCGATGAGCTCGTTGTGGGTATGCCCGGAGAGAAAATGCACGTCGGGGATATCGGGATATCCCTCGGGGATGTTGGTGACGGTGCGGTATCTGTCCACAGCCAGGAACGTGACCACCTTGTCGAAGGGGCCTTCGGCATAGAGCTGGACCTGGGAATGCTGATCGGTAACGCCCAGAGCCTTCACCGGCGTCTGCCCGGCGTGGACCACGCTGCCGTCCAAATCGAACTTCTTGCCCAACGATTCGGCCCAGAGCTGAGCGTACCAGTCGGAGATGTACTTGAGGGAATCGGCGTAGGGCATCATCACGTGGATATTCATGCCCCGGTCCATGGCCACCTTCTGAAGAGCGCCCAGAACGACAGCGGGATTCTTGAGCAGGTCACGATCCTTCGTGAGCTCGTCCATATACGCGGCGCCCGCCAGAAGCTGACGAATGTCGATACCGCAGACAGCGGCGGCCACCAGGCCCACGGGGCACAGCTCGGAGAAGCGGCCGCCCACGCCGTCAGGCACAATAAAGGTGGTGAGGTTTTCCTGCTTGGCGATCCTGATCAGGTTCCCCTTTGCCTTGTCCGTAGTGGCGATCAGATGCCGGGAGATGTCCTCGCCCACGGTTTTCTTCAGCAGATCGACTGCAATCAACAGCTGGGACATGGTTTCGGAGGTGCTGCCGGACTTGGTGATCACGTTGAACACGGTTTTTTTCAGGTCGATCACGTCCAGCAGCGCCGCGAACCGCTCCGGATCCACGTTGTCCAGTACGTACAGCCGGGGGCCGCCCCGCTTTTCCTTGGGCAGCTCATTATAGTTGAGGTGTCGGAGAGCCTGATGGACGGCGATAGGCCCGAGAGCGCTGCCGCCGATGCCCAACACCACGAAGGCGTCCGCTTCCTGGCGGACCCAGGCGGCAGTCTCCTCGATCTTCTGGACGATCTCCTCCTGGTCGTGGGGCAGCTCCATCCACTTGAGCTGGGACCGTTTGGCAATCAAAGACGCAAACGATGCCTCCAGCGGCAGGGCGCTGATCTCCTCGGCGGTGAATCCGTCAGGGATCAGGGCGCTTTTCATCATGTTGTTGTAATTGATTTTCAGACGCATGCTCTCGCGCCAGGCTGCATTTTCGTATCGCTTCATGACAACACCTCCAATGAATATTTGTATCAAAGATCAGAAAGAACGGAACGCATGTGCTCGAAGGACAATTTTAGCTCCCCAAGATCGGAGAACATGTCGCTGTAGACCTCCACGAAAGCAGGGCCGGCATATCCCTTATTCACCATGGCTGTACCAAGAGCCCTGAAATCGCACTGGCCCTTGCCCGGCATCTTCAACGACAGCTTCCCCGCCTCGTCGAAAGCGTAGTCGCACAGGTGCCAGTTCGCCAAATCTTCGCCCACCGCCTCTACGAATGCGAAGGGGTCCTCGCCGGATCGGACGGCCTGCTTGATATCCAGCACGAATTTCAAGCGACGGTCCCCCAGTCTACGCTTCAGCTCCGCCCCGAAAGCCGGAGCATGGAAGAAGCACCAGCTCACGTTCTCGAGGCACAGGGTGATGCCGTACTCAGCGGCCACGTCCAGCAGCTCCCGAAAGACAGGGACGATCCTTTCGAATTCCAGATTCTTGGCCGTGCCGCCCAGATGGGGCGACCCGTGCATCACGTAGTGGGTGGCGCCCAGGATCATTCCGGCGTTCAGCGCTTCCCGATAGACGGTAAACGCGTCGGCCTTCTGGCGGGGATGGATGGAAAAGAGCTGAGCCTCGAACTGGTTGCTCATGGGATGGACGCTGTATACGTCCAATCCGGCATCGTCGACGCGGCTTTTCAACAGATGCACAAACTCAGGGCGATACTCGGAGAAGGTGTTGAGGAACACCTCGACCCTGCGGCAGCCCATGGCCGAAAGCATGGCGGGGATATCCTCCACCATGGCTTTGTTGAATATGCTTGCTGTGGAAACGCCAACTTCCATGCTGTTTTTCGTATGCGAGCAACGATAAAAATGTAACGAGCAAGCAATAAGCCGAGTTCTGTCACAGGTTTCCCTGCGGACGATTATCTATCTGAGGCCGTTTGTCGCCAAACGGCTCTTGCGATTATCAGGAGCGCAGCGGGCCGCTGTTATAGCTCCCATTCCAATCTTGCACCGGGTGGGGTTTACATGGCCGATCCGTCGCCGGATCGCCGGTGAGCTCTTACCTCGCCTTTCCATCCTTGCTCTCAAAAGAGGGCGGTTTATTTCTGTTGCACTTTCCCTGATGTCGCCATCGCCGGGTGTTACCCGGCACCCTGCCCTACGGTGCTCGGACTTTCCTCAGCCCGATATGGGCCGCAATCGTCTTGCTTACTCGTTACAAACCTGAATCTATTTCTGATAGTACAGTATTCGGCCGCAGTTCTCGCATTCCAGGACCGTTTCCTGGCTGGTCAGCTTTTTGATGACCGCCATGGGGATGGACATGTTGCAGCCGCTGCATTTTTCGTTGACCACCGGCACCACCGGCATGCTGTGATGGACCCGGGCTTTCTTATATTTCGCCAGGAACGTGGGATCGACCTGTCGTTCCACGGTGTCCATCTCCTTGGAGGCGGTGGCAATGCTGGCGGCGCTTTCCGTCTTCTCCACTTCACACACCGCTTTGAGACGGTCGTATTCCTTCTTGGCTCTGCCGCCCAAGGACCTGGCCTTCTGGAAATCGACGGAAATACGCTCCAGCTGCTCCAACAGCCCCTTCACGTCTTTCTCTAGCCGAGCCAGCTCCCGATTCAGGCGCTCCACGTCCTGACGGAACTCGGTGAGTTCCTCAGCGGTCACCTCTTCGTCGGCTTCCAGAGTCTCCATTTCGGAACGGTTCAGTTCCAGTTCGTGGGTCAGGCTTTCCTGCTGAGACAGGAGTTTGGTTAAGCCGTTCTGCTGAGCTTCCGCTTCCTCCGTCAGCTTCTGAAGCGTGGACTGCTGCTCCCGAAGAAGCTTGGTGACCTTGTTCAGCCTTTGACGGCTCTCCGTGGTGCGCAGGCCGTTTTCCAGCTGCTGCTTCTTTAGATCAGCCTTCTGGTACATGAGCAGGTATTCTAATTTCGTCATAGGGTACCTCCTTTCAGGAGAACAGCAAAGGCGCCTTCTCCCGAAGCGTTATATTATATTGTACATCAGGTGCAAGCATTTGTAAACGGTCCTTCAAAGATTTCAGCACTACCCGTTCCGTTTCATAATGCCCGCAGAGTATTAGGGGCAGCTTTCGTTCCCAGGCCTCCAGGATCTGGTTGTGCTTGGCTTCCCCGGTGAGAAACGCCTCCGCTCCCGCCGCCTGGGCGTATTCAAGATCCCCGCCGCCGGATCCGCCCAAGACCGCCACCCGGGAAACGATCCTGTCCGGGTCGCCGGTATAGCCCCCGTGGCTGTCCAGGAGGCGGTTGCATTTTGCCGCCAGATCGCGCAGTTTCATAGGCGCAGGCAGGGTCCCCACGCGGCCGATGTTCCCCGGCGGAATGGGCGATACGTCGGAGAGCTCCAGCAGAGCAGCCAGGGCATCGTTCACGCCGCCCTCCGCCGCGTCCAGATTGGTGTGGGCGGCGAAATGGCCGATGCCGTGACGCAGCAGCAGGGCTGCCGCACCGGTGACAGGCGATGAAAAACCGATGCTTTTCACCCCCAGGAAGAACTGCGGATGATGGGTGATCAACAGATCTGCCCCCAGATCGACGGCTTCCCGTGCCGTGGTCGTGGTGCAGTCGAGGGCCAGCAACACC
>JAZRUD010000056.1:0-32786 GCA_045652385.1 Clostridia bacterium | reverse complement strand
CCTGCGGCCCGTTCGACGATCGACTTCTTCCAGGGGGGCTATATCGTCACTCTCCCGCCCGGGCCTATGGTCCATCTTTGCGGCTTTCTCTTGCGTTCTTGTTCATGACATGTTTTACAGAGCAATTCCAGATTGTTCCAGTTCAGGCTAATCTCCGGATCGTTCACGTTTTCAACTGTCAATGGTATCTTGTGATGCACTTCAAGCGGTCTCTCCTTACTTCCCGGCTCAATGATTCCTCTTGCCAGACATCGTTCGCAAAGATTCCCCTTTGAATTCGCATAGGCACTACGGCACCTCCGCCATCTCCACGATACGTAGAATGGCTCTACCGCCTGATCTCTGTCCTTGTTTTCCATATTGCCATAATTTCACGAATCTTTTATGCTTTCAAGGTTATTTTATGCAAAATAACTCAAAATTCGAGCCCGATATCTGTTGACAGTGCTCTGATCCATGTGCATGACCTCAGCAACCTGCTCCTCTGTCTTTCCCGCTCCGTAGTACAACCTGATGATGCACCTGTCCCTTGGGTCTTGTATTGATTCCACGATCTTCTCGAACTGAGCACAGATCTGCATCAGCTCCTCCCGTCTTTGCTCGAGCTGCTGCATGTAACCGTCAAACGCCTGGATCGCAGCTGCTGTCCTGTCGTTAGTCGCCCCCGGAGCCATACTCAGCGCCTGCCCTCCCACTCCTGCCGGACGTCCTATGATTGCCACCGCGTCAGCCTGATGTTTGATGCTCATGGCCTCCATCAGCAACCAGCGATAATCCTGAATGACCTCGATCTGTCTCACGTGATCCGCCTCCTCTCGTGTTTCCGCATCAGTGCCTTTATGTACACACCTGGCAGTATGTCGCTCCCGTATGCCCTGCAGTCTACAAATTGATAATCCGGATACAGTTTCTGCAGCACCTCTTTCGCGTTGTTCTCTACCGATGCCGCGATCCGTTTCACTCGGCTGTTGCTAACCTTTGTATTGCTGACCCTAACCTTAAACCCCGGATCCCCTGGTCTCTTCAGATTCTTCGATGCACACCACCGATGTCTGTTCCGCTGTTGTTTTGTAATATACATCGCGATCGCCTCAAGCCCTCGCTCCGTCGGCTGGAGCCTGTCCACGTTTGCAAAGCCCTTCCCCCATAGCGCCTCGATCTCCTCTCTTGTCAGTCCTCCGCTCATCAGCATATGCACGTGACGCTTTACCGGCTTCCCGTCTTCATTGTCCTCCACACTGTAGATGTATTTCAGCGGCGGAAGCCCCTTCCGTGATCTTGCTCTCTTGACCCGGCTCAGGAAGTTCCTTACGAACTTCAGCGTATTGTCGTAGCTCGGATCAGAACCGGAATATGTCAGCGTCACGTGCTGATCCTCTGCTGTGAAGTTTGCATCCGCAAGTAAAACCAGCAGATGTCTGTTTCGTTCTTCGTTTGCTCGCTGTATCCTCTCCGGTGTCGCGTTCTGCTTTTTCGCTCTCCTCGCGCGGCCTGCGTCCTCTCTCCCCCAGATCGGGTAGATATCAATTTCTAACCTCGGACCGGCTTTTATCGTCCGCGTCCTGTACCCCATCCTGCCGACCGTCACCGTCGGAGCCGCTGCTGTCCATAATGTCAGCTGCTCTGGTTCTCCGATCCGGACATCAAACAGGTCAGCGTATTCCCAGCTCATCCCGACCCCTCCTTCTGCCTCCGGCGGCTATCCACACGGTGGCACCAGCAGACCCGCAGCTCCTCGCACGCGCTGTTGGCTTTGTCTGCTGTTTCCCCCGTGACCCCCTCCATTTCGTAATGATGATTATTTTTGAAAACCGGGCAGAGGAGTCGAACCTCTGGGAGTAGATTTGGCACATCCTTAATCATCCGCTGGAAGGCTTTTCGTCCTCCTCGTTTTGATTTCTCCATCTCCGGATCCCGATACGTTTGATTTAATAAACATCATACGAGCCTGATTAAGCGGAGCACCGGGCCGCGCTTCCGGATCCGTTCCGGGGTGACATATAATAGAAGATACTTATCTGCGTTTCCTTCCCTGGCAAACCCTCGCGTGTTTTATCCACGCTTGCCTGATGTTCGGCCCCTCCGCAGCGTCTCCGACCTCTATGCCTGTGATATAGCATCCGTTATCCATCAGATACTTTCCCCCAGTCCTGTCCCACTGCACCCAGATCGGCTCCGGCTCTACCGCCACAAGATGATTATTCGGACATTTGATGAATGCGATCTCTGCCCCACATAACCGGCATGTTCCCACCTCACTTCCCTCCATTCTGCCGGATCGCCTCCCGAAGCTCCTCTACTTTCTTCTTTTCCTGCCGTCTCTTCTGCAGGCACTTCCAACTGCACAGATATACCGGGCTGTTTTTATATCCCGCTTTATATGCCCAGTTTGCCATCCCCCAGAATTCTTTACCGCATACCGGGCAAACGTGCCTGTACCCTTCCAGCGGCACGTATCTCAGCTTGCCGCTCCCCGTCATTTCACTTCACCGTCTTTCGTCATAGATGTTAAAAATCTCGATATACGGCGTTCGACTGATGATCGGAGCTCCGACAATCGGCTCCTTCTCAACCAGCACGATGTCGGCGACCGTAAACCGCCCATCGTGGTCGTATACCGTGAAACCGTTTTTCTTGCAGTACGCTCTCATCGCGGCGATCGCATTTTCTCTGTCGTAGTCGCTGAAAACGCATACGTCTGGCCGTGATGATCCTTTGTGTCGCTCAAGCATCACCGAGTATTCAATCATTCTCATCGACCCTTTCGCAATCCCGGATAGCCGCTCTCCGACGGGCCTTAATTCGGCTCCGGTTATTCACCTCTCCTCAATATCCTTTTTCGTACGAATATATGCCGTTCCAATCTCCATCCCGGCTATAAAAACGTATCTCTTCCGGGTATCCTTCTTTATGTGCCACATCCCTTCCATATTTCAAGCAATCCGCCCAGGATGGCCGGCTGCTGAATATCGTTTTCGGACGTGATGCCCAGCCATGATGCGGACCTTTTATTGTGTGCGCGTGCTGCATCGTGAATCCATCTCTGTCCTTTCGTGTGTCTTCTTCAAAAATGATCGGCCTTGTCTCAACTCCCGTCCATTCGTCTTTATATCCGTTTTCTTTCAGGAAGATCCCGCTGATTTCAATGATCCATCCCTTCATATCTTTTTTCTGCTTGTCCGGCGGAATCTGTTGCGTCTCGTATTCGTCCAGCATCTGGAACATGCTGATCTGCTGTCCTTCCATGCCTCCCTCACCTTAAATAGCCAGGAAGCCCTGGCGGCTTTCGTTTATGACTTGTGCCCGCCTTCTGGCCTCCTGCGTCGCTTTGTATGTGATTTCCTCCAGCTCTTCCTTCCTGTCTCTGTATCTGTCCTCGATTGCATTCATCCCCTGCTGCAGCATCTTCGTCACCCGGTCCTCATAAACTTCGCAGTTTTTCTTCTTCCGCTGTTCCTCCCGCAGATCCCATAAATAAAACAGCCTGTCCATCTCCGCTTCCGTGATCATTTCATAACCGTAGCAGTCCCGGATGCTCTCCCTGGTCGAATAATCGTCCAGCTCCGAAAATGCGTTTTCGCTCTCGGCTTTTTTCAGGGTCTTTTTCTTCAGCTTTTCCTTACGGTACCGGATCACAGTGTTCGTGATCAGCTCTCTCACTTTCCGCAGATCCGCGTTCAATTCGTCCAGCTCGTTTATAGCGTCATCCAGCTTTTTGCTGTCGTTCCGCATGATCTTCAGCACGTCCTCAGCCGACGTTTCCTTCCACATCGTTTTCTACCTCCACTTCCGGATTATTTAATGTGTCATGTGATAAATAAACACCACCAGAACCGCCGCTAAACACAAAAGCTGTGCGACACCCTCAATCGTCCATATCCCCATTTATATCTCATTCCTCCGCGCCTCGATCGGCGTCTCCATGATTTCCATCTGCCACGGCCGCAGCTCCCGCTGTTCCTCCTCGCTGCGCGTCCTCATGGCCAGCATGCTCTCCGTAGCCTGCCACCGCATGTCGCACCGGTTCATCGTCCCGCAATCCACATGCGGCAGCACGGCGCACGGTTTACGCGTCCTTCTCGGGTGATAAAACACGCACCCCTGGCAGATCATCCTCCGCCGCCCCCTTTCCCCGGTCCATCTCCGCGTGGATCATGTAGATCTCCGTCCTTATGTGATTAACCATGAGCAAATAGTCCGTCAGGATCGCCTGCACGTGCGGATCGGTGATCCCCGCGAGCCTTTCCACGGCCTCCGCGGCCAGCTCGAGCTCATACTGCAGCCTCTGCTCGGCCCGGACCAGCTTATCCTCTCTCGTGATCGTCATTTTCCGCAGCTCCCTTCACTGCCGGCATCCCCGGCATAAAAACCTTGTGGTATTCTTTCTCGATGGTGCCGTATTCGTTTTTCATGACGATCCGCCTGGCTACCAGCTCCCCGCTGTCCACGCAGTCCGTCACGGTCAGGAACTGATCCTCGTATACCTTGATCCTATTCATTCCCGGCCCTCCTTCGTGAGGTACCTGACCTTAATGCCCTGCCGCTTTGCGAAAGCCCTTTCGAGCTGCGCCCCTTCGCTCTCCGACCATCCGGGCAGCATCGCGACCACGTCGGCCCACTTCATCATCTCCAGGCAGATCGGCATATACGCCTCCGGCTTCAGCCCCTCCGGCAGCATGGCCGGATTGATCACCGTAATCCCTTCCGCCTCCAGTTTCTTCTGCGCCTTGTTGAAAAGCGCCCGGCCCAGATCCGGCTCTCCGGTCATCTTGCCGCTGAGGTATACGACCATACGACCTCTCCTTTCCCCGTCGCCGGATCAAATGACTCCACCGTGTCGCACCCGAGCCGCCTGGCGCATTTGATGGCCATGTTCATGTTCTCGACCGCCGCCGCGTCGTACCGGTACGGCGTGTATTTCTGCACGGCCTTCCCACCGTTCTCCGGCAGCATCAGCCTGGAAAAGTATTGTCTGCCTTTTCGCATGATATAGCGTTTCATTCTGCCACCTCCCGCACGTTCACAACCTCGCCCCGGCACGCCCTGGCGATCTCCTCCGCCCGCTTTTTGTCGCTGTATACCAGTGCCATCCGCGGGCTCTTGTTCCAGGTATAGCAATCCCGCATCAAGGCGTCCCGCTCAATCAGCCGCAGGAACACCTGCTCCCCATGGATTTTCTTGGTGATCACGTATTTTGACGGTTTTCTCATATCCCGGCCCTCCCGAAAATCGCCCAGGCGCACAGCAGCGCCATGCCGACCTCCGCGATAATATAAAGAGCCCAGCGCCCCGCCGCGCGCAGTGCCTGCTCCCCGGTGACCTCCGTCCGGATCCATCTTCCGTCCGCGGCCTTAAATGCTCTTGTCATTGCGTATCCTCTCCTTCACCTTGCGTTTTTTCTCTTATCCGTGATATAATCATTAAGTAATCCTTTTTTCACCGGCCGGCAGGCGTTCCAGCGCCTCCGGCTTATTTCTTTTCCCCCAGGATCTCGTCCATCGTCACCTGGTTGGTCCCGATCATCAGCCTCCCGTCCTTCCGGGTCATGATCAGATCCCTACGCAAGCTTCCCTTGAAGGATTCCTTTTCAGCCATCCCCATGCCGATCGAGTATGAGAAGCTCGGTATCCGTACAATCTCGCCGTCCTCGTTCGTGATCTCGTCCAGCTTGATCCCGATCTTCGCGGTTACCGTCCCGGCCCCGATCTTCGTCTCCATCATCCGGTTAATCAGGATGTTCAGCGCGAAGTTCATACTAATTCGCAGCTCTTTAAACATCTCCCCGTTGATCGTCAGCGCCTCCTGTTCCATGCTTTTCCCTCCTTTCAGTCAGATTTTCATGAACGGGCACTTCTGGCAGTACCCGTCCAGGATCGCCTGAGCCAGTTCCGCCAGCTCGTCCTGATCCGCAGCCTCCGCGAATGCCTTCCCGTCCGCGATCGCCGGATACTTGCAGTAGTTATCGCAGATCTCTCCGATGATCTCGTCGAGCTGGTCCCGGATCGTCTTGTCCTCCTCCATCCTCTATCATCTCCCTCCGCCGTCTCTCCTCAGACCGCGCCTCCAGCACGCCCGGATTTTCCTGCTTGTACCGCTTAACAGCCAAACACAGGTTCCGCATGAAGATAAAGTTGCTCATAAAACAACCTCCTCAAGCCACGATGTCAGTCCATTTGATGGACATCTGAGGATAAAAAATGCGCATAAAGTCCTGAGCGTTGTCTACGTCCAGCCTTTTCGCCATCTCTTCAGTTTCCTTTGCTGTCGGTGATTGTTTCTCCCCGACAATGTAACTGACCTTTCGAGCGCTCCACCCCAGCGCCTCCGCGAAGTTTGAAAGAGATCCGTATTTCTCGATGACTCTCCCGCGCAGAGCTGTCCCTTTGGTCTGCTCCATTGTTGTGTACCTCCTTTGATTGAATTGTCTATTTAATGGACAGCTTATCTTAGCATGTTCAATTTGCATTGTCAACCATTAAATGGACATTTTTTACTTTTGGCGGTTGCTTTTTCTTTTCTTTTTCCATATAATGGAAAAGAGGTGATTTTATGACTGAAAAGAAAGTCTCCACATTCCAGCAGCGCCTGTGTGAGCTGATTGAAGAAAGCGGGAAATCTCAATCTTCCATCGCTTCCGATTTCGGCATCGCTCGCCAGACGATCAGTGCCTGGGTCACCGGTCAGAACAGCCCTCGCCAGCCAATCATCAACGCGCTCGCCATGTACTTCGGCGTGACCATTCCGTGGCTTTACGGTTTCGACGTGTCCAAAAGAGTCGAGATCCTCTCTCTTTCCGATGATGAGAAGGCTCTGATCCGCGCCTGGCGGGCAGCTGATGACCGGGCCAGATCCGACGCCCTGAGCACCCTTTTGAACCACCCGGCCTGATGGCCGATTATTATTTGGAGGTGTGAATATGAAAAAGTTCCTTGCTCTTCTACTCGCTGCTCTCCTCTTTCTATCCTCTTCCTCCTTCGCTGCGGAAGAAGATCTCATCGGCATATGGTACATCCTTTATGAAAGCCGCCCGCAGTTTGATTCATGGTATCTTTACGTGATTGATTTCAAAAGCGATCACACGGCCTGCTCCTATACTGATCAGAGCGATTACCTGCCTGCTTCCTCCACTATGAGCTGGAGCGCAGACCCTGACGGAAAAACATTTTACCTCAATGCCGGTCCCGGCTCTATCTTTACCATGAGTCTCGTCGACGGCATCCTGTATTACCGTGTTGAAGGCGGTTACCGCTCTTTCCACAGGTTGGATCCTTTTTCCGCCTCAGAAGTGAACGGCTTTTTACAAATCCCAGAGACGCCAAAGGGAGAATGAATATGGATAAAGAAAAATATAGCCCCGGATCCCCCGATCTGTGTGAATCCAACCCTGAATGTTGTGACGAATGTGATCATTTTCTCGAATGTTTCCCGAACTGGCAGAACATTACAAAAAACCCGGAGGAGTCTGTATGAAAAAATATGTCATTACTGCCCTGATCGTCGCCCTGGTTATTGTTGCGATTCCTTTTTTGCCAGGTCTTGCTGAAATTATCATTTCTCTTCTCGTCCCTCCGCGTCTTTATTATCTTATCGGCGTTATTATCATCGGCCTGCTGATTGCCATTCTCAATGAATTAAGGAGAAGAAAATGATACCAGCTGTCATTTATGCCCGGTTCTCATCAAACGCCCAGCGCGAAGCTTCCATCGAACAGCAAATCAATATCTGCACCGCTTTTGCCCGGCAAAACGGGTATGAGATCCTCCGCGTGTATTCAGATCACGCCATGACCGGTCGAACGGATCAGCGCCCTCAGTTCCTTCGGATGATCAAAGACGCGCATGGTGGATCCTTTTCGTTCGTCCTGGTCTACGCCCTCGACCGTTTCTCCCGGGATAAATACGATTCAGCCCGGTACAAATATGAGCTTCGCCAGGCCGGCGTCCGTGTGATCTCCGCCACCGAGCCGATCTCAGACAGTCCCTCCGGCATCCTGGTCGAATCCGTGTTTGAGGGCCTCGCCCAGTATTATTCCGCCGAGCTGTCCCAGAAGATTCGCCGTGGCTACGAGAACAACGCCCAGCACTGCCTCGCCACCGGATCCGTCCCCTTCGGGTTCCGTCGCTCCGCTGACGGTCATTATGAAATCCAGCCCGAAGAGGCTGATGTCGTGCGCGAGATCTTTCGCCGGGTCGCTGCCGGTGATCTTTACGCGGATATTTACCGGGGCCTGAACGCCCGCGGCATCCGCACCCGGCACGGATCTGCGTGGGGAAAATCATCTTTCAATTCTCTGCTGACCAATCAGCGGTATATCGGCACATATGTCAGCAAATACAATATCAAAGAAGACGCGATCCCTCAGATCGTGGATAAAGATACCTTTTACAAGGTGCAGGCACTACTTCCGAATAAGGCTCGCCCCCGCGGCCCGCGCCGCACGCCGAACGGGATCTACATGCTGACCGGGAAATTGTACTGCGGTCTGTGTTCCTCCGCCATGACCGGTACCAGCGGCACCTCCAAGTCCGGTAAACTCTGCTACTACTACACCTGTCAGGGCCACCGTGCCCACCGCTGTGATCAGCGCAGTTACGCCCGGGATCAGCTCGAATCCGCCGTCTGCCGGGCCATCTGGGACGATGTCCTCTCTGATGACTCAATCCGCTGGATGGCTCATCAGACATATATGGATCAGCAGAAGCTCCTCCCGGAAACGGATCTTGATATCCTCCGTGCTCAGCTGCAGTCCGTAAAAACTCAGAAATCGAACCTGATGAAAGCGATCCTCGCCGGAATTATCACCGATACAACCAAAGAGGAGCTCCTCCGTCTTGAACGTGAAGAAGCGGATCTCTCCGCTCAGATCCGGGACACGGAGCAGCTGTTCACCGATCAGCTGACGGAAGACGATATCATCAGCTACCTCGAAATATTCCGATCCGGGCATGAGGATCAGGATTTCACCCGCGCCGGCCTGCTTGACGCCTTTGTCACCCGTGTCGAGATCCATGCGGACCACATGCAGATCTATTTCAGCATAAAAAAAGAAGACCGGCAAAAATCTTCCGATCTTCCTCCCGCACTCGTGTGTTCGTTTAGTGCGGACAATTGGATTCCTCTGGACCCTAAACGAACACTTTACCATCTCACCAGTGGCGATTACATGATTAAGATCGCCTCCTGAATTATATCCTTCATCTTCCGTTTTTGCAATAAAAAATAAGGCCGGGGATTTCTCCTCGGCCTTCATCGTGTCCGTTACAAATCGCAGGCATCATCATCTCGACATTTTTTATCAACCTCCGGCAGCCCGGCCAGCGCCATCAGCACGGAGATGACCGCGCCCAACGCGCCTGCGCTCAGCGCTCCTATCCAGTTTACGTCGCTCAGAACGATCGAACTGGATCCGACATACGCCAGAGCAGCCTGTCCGAACGTACGCAGTGCGCGGATCCCAGCCGCCTTCGCCCACTCTTTCCAATTAATCATCATGTTGCCTCCTCATAAAAGCGTCAGCAGGTACCGGTTGATCTCGTCCTGCATTTCCTTCAGCTTGTCCACCGAATTCCCGTCCACCATGTGCTTAAGCATGAGCATCTGAGCCTTCAGCAGCAGCTGCAGCTCGACGTCATGCTTTTTCACGGATTTGATCAGTTCTTCTTCGTTCATCTTTGGTTTCTTTAGCTCCCGCACTTTGCTGATAATATTGAGCACCAGCAGCAGCACAGCCCCCAGTGCTATGATCGTGACCAGAGTGATCCACAGATATTCCGGTGTCACGACCCCTTCGACCGCAGGCATAATCACGCGCCTCCTTTCTTCAGGAATCGGCTCATGATATATCCTTCCACCAACACTTTGCTCCACGTGCCGTCATCTGCGATTACCTGCACGGTGGCCCCCTCCGGAAGTGTCCGCATCAGCTTAGATCCCGTGCTTGGCCGCAGCCTCACATTGACCGTCCCATCGTTCGGCACGTCCACCACAGCTTCCCCTGTAAGCGGCACGGGCTCCGGAGCTGGTTCCGGCTGGGTCCCGTCAACGTCGGTGTAATCTACGTCCTTCAGCTCCCCCCAGTCTTCCCAGTGACCGAGATCTGACATGACCACGCCGTACCTGGTGCCCTTCGCTTCGATTACCTGACCGTCTCCGATGTACAGCCCGACGTGGCCGCGCTTGCCGTTGCTCTCCCGCAGAAAGACAGCTGTGCCGGGCATGATCGGCTTTCCGTCGGATCGCTGGCCGTTGGACAGTGTCCCCCTGCTGGAGGTGTACTTATCGTACTGGGTATTAGATCCGTGATAAATGTATCCGCCAAGCTCTTTGAACGCCCATGCGAGGAGACCACTGCAGTCAGCGACCCGCTTGCCGATCCACTTACTGCCATACTTAACGGTCATCTCGCGGGTGGCGGCATCCTGAGCCGCTTTCGTCCATACCTGACCTGATTTCCCCCAGATGTATCCCCATTTTTCATTGTACGCCTGAGCGACCTTTTTTATCAGATCCTTTGCTTTAATCACGGTATCTCCCCCCTCTCTCGTGCGCTTCTGACATGATCCTTCGCTCACAATCCGGGCATACAATTCTTCCTTCCGGGATCACGTTCTGGCAAAACACACATCGGTTTTCACTCATTACAGCCTTGTCAGTAGGATCCAGATCGGGAGGGCGCGACTGTCGTTTTTCCATCCATGTTACGGTAAAATACCAGACAATCCCGGCTGTGCCGATGACAACCATCACCCAGTAGATCCAGACCATAAATTAACCTCCCATCAAAAAAGCCGCTCATTCGAGCGGCCCCTGTTCAGGCGTATCGTCTGTAATTGTTTTTGACATTCTGCTTCTCTACATAAACGTACTGCATCGTCGTGTTGATGTTCTCATGGCCCAGGATGTTTGCCACTTCCTGGATCGCCATCCCGTGATTGATCAGCCCGGTTGCCAGCGTCCTCCTGAACCGGTGCGGATGTATATTTTCGACCCCGCTCCGCGCCTCGATCACGTTCAGCATTCTCCTCACTCCGTCAGTGGTCAGCCTCTCGCGTCGCTTTCCGACAAACAGCGCCGGGGAATCGTCCGTCCTGCTTTTCAGGTACCTCTGCAGCATCATCGACGCCACATTGTCCAGATATACCGTCCGCTCTTTATTCCCCTTCCCGAGCACCTTACATTCGAGGTCCTGAAAATTGATGTCGTCCCGGTCAAGCGCGCACACCTCGCTGATCCTCGCTCCGGTCGACAGCAAAAAGCAGATGATGGCCCGATCCCGGACCGTCTTCGCGCTTTCCTTCATCATCTCGATGTCCGTGTTCGAGAACGGGATCTTTACCTTCTTGGTGTATTTGATCACGCTCATGTTCGCGCATGGATTTTTACGGATCAGCTCTTCCTTCACAAGCCACCCGAAGCATCCGCTGATCACACTCCTCTCACCGTCCAGCGTCCTGCTGCTGACTCCGCGATCCTTTTCATGTCCAAAATAATCCCGGATGTGCCCGACCTGGATCTTCCCAATCGGCTCTCCTGCAAAGCGGATCACTTTATCCATGATAAACTTGTACCGCTTCAGCGTCTTCGGAGATCTTCCCTCGACCTTCTTTGCTGCCAGAAATGCACCGAGCATGTCATCCGTCCCGCCGTTCTCGTCAACTCTCAGATGCTCGACCTGGTACCCTTCCAGAATGTTCCCCAGTGTTTCCTTGACCCTCCGCATCATGGCCACTGTCAGATCCTCCTGCAGCTGCTCCTCGATGTCCTGGATCATCATCAGCTTGGCTTCCATTGACATAAATAAATCCCATCCTTTCGATTGCGTCGCAGGACGGGATTGTGATATAATTCTCCCGTCCTAATCGGACAGGGCGTCGGTGATACTCTTGGCGGGGTGCACCGGCGCCCTTTTAAGTTGTGAATGGATTATACGTCAATGGCGTGGGAATGTAAAGGCGAACAAATATTTTTTTCACTTGTAAAGCAGAAGATAACTGCGAAGCAACCTCCGCGGCCTTGTCCGCGCTCCACACCTTGTCGGTGTCGCCGTCCCCGGCCGTGTCGTCGATCAGGTCGCCGGCAGCTGCCTCCGCCGCGTCCTCCACGATCTCCGCCTTATCCTCCGCCGTCCAGTAGTCGACGCCCTTCTCGGGCGTATGGCCGTCCTCGCCCGGCTGACCGGGATCCCCCGGATCTCCCTTGCTTCCGTCCATCACGTCCGCCACATGCGTCCCGGTCGCGTCCGTGATGGTGACCCGGTGCCCGCCTGTAATGTCGGTCACCGTGACAGTCGGAGATACTCCGTCCTCGCCAGGCTGACCCGGGTCCCCCTGCTCGCCCCGGATGCTCTCCGTGGTATAGCTCGTCCCGTCCGTCAGCGTCACGGTCAGGGTGTAGTCGTCGTTAAGCTTCACATTCGCGATGCCCACGCCCCGCGGCCCGATCCGGTCCATCTGCATCTCGATGCTTCCCGCCGTTCCGACCAGGTCAAAAACAAGATCAGCCATTTCCCATCACCTCCCGATGCAGCTGCCTGTCCGTCAGGATCTGCGCGACCCCCGTCGCGGACCTGTCGTCGTCCATCATGGCGTTGGCCTGCACGTCGATCCTCGCGGCGTTCGGGAAAAGCAAGCTCTCCGCCTGCGTGAGGCTCACGGTGAAGTCCGCCCAGCCCTCCTCCTCGTCCGCCTCAAACTCCGTGTATGCCTTGACCAGCACCTCCGCGCCCTGCACACAGAAGCTGAGCACCACCCGGTCCAGCTCCTCCGCCGCCGCGTGGATCCGCGCCGACCAGTTGACCGTCGTCCCAGGAATAAAGATCATGCCGATTCCCCCTTTATGCCGTCACCCATACCACTTGTCCTGTACAGTACGCGCAGGTTTTGACCGCATTCGTATTGCCCTTCAGCGTCACGCCTCCGCCGGCAGCCACGCCTAAACTGACCGGCGTATAATTCGCCGAGCCCCATACGCCGTTATCCCGGGCGAGCCCTGTCGCGGAAACCGCGTTCTTGGGACGGTCCCCGGACGCGAGCGTGCAGATGTCCAGGTTGCCTCCCGTATAATCGGACAGCGTGGTCCCCTCGCCGATGCCCATCTGTGCGACGCGGATTTTCCCGATCCTGATGATCGTGATCGTGTAGGTGGCGCTGTTGATCGACAGCGTCCCCTTGTACGTGGTGCTGTCGGACTCCACCGTCGTCGCGTTCTCCGTGAGCCCCGTGATCGCGTCCGCAAAAGCGTCGCTGTTGCTGTTCACCCTGCTCACGTCGTAGTTTTCGTCCGCGGAGTCCTTTGTGATCGTAACATTGCCCGCCAGCGTCTTCATCGTTTTGTTGGTGATCGACATGCGTTTCCCTCCTTAGTCCATCAGGTCAAATTCCACAAATCCGTCCAGCGCCCCCAGGATCTCGCCGTCCAGCCCCAGCTTATCCGCCGCGGCCTGGTCGATCCTGACCGTCACCGGCTCGATCTTCGCGTCGATCTCGGTCCCGACGATCTCCAGGAACCGCCGGTTCATTTCCTTCGGTCCCTCCTCCGGATCGTTGAATCTGATCGTCCCGTCCTCAAGCACCTCGCCCAGCTCGCGGATGATCTCCATTTCCTTTTCCTGCTGGGCCTCCACGTGCCCGCTCAACGCCCTCCGGGCCTGGTACAGCCCGGAGAGCGTCCCGAAGGGCAGCCCCTTGACCGCCGTCAGCGTCTTGAGTGTCGTGAATGCTTTAACGATCTGCCCCTGTTTCATTCCTCTTCCTCCTGCACATATAAAGTGTCTGTGATCTCCGCGACCTGCACGTATCCGGTGCCGACCGACCAGTAAGACCACCCGCCGCCGGGATTGGTTTCCCTGCGGAACAGTTCAAAGTTCCGGTAATTGCCGTTGCTGATGCGGTACTTCTGCCCTGTGTACTCGACAAACACGCCTAACGTGTAGCCTTCGCGCGCGTCGTCATAAATGCCCTGGGCGTCGATCTCGGTCGAAAATACGGTGTTGTCGCCCTTTGTAACCGTCAGCCCGTACACGGCGTCATGCGACAGCGCCCCGAGCGCAGCGCTGACCGGGCTCCCGGCTGAGTATGCTCCGCTCGCGTCTTCCTCCCACTGATACAGCAAGCCGCCTCCGTATCCGGTTCCTGAGATCGTGATCTGTTTTTTCCAGTTCGCGTTCCAGCCTGACGATGGCGAAAACTGCCGCGTGATCGTTGTCGCCTGTGTCTGTGTGTTCCCCGTGTTTGTGACGGTGAACGTCCATCCGCTCGCGCTGCTGCCGCTCCAGCTTCCATTAAGGACAACGGAAGCGGCCGTATTAAAATTTACGGTGACACCATTGGACAGCGTGATCGAGTTCGTCGAATATGCCTTGACCGTGTGGTAGCTGAGCTTCCACAGCCCGGCCGTCCGCAGGTTGACCGTGGTTTCCGATCCATTCTCCCCAACCACGATCAGGCTTGTCAGGTAGACCGTTCCGTCTCGTTTGACCCGGTACGGGGCTTGTGTCGGGCTCTCGCTCCCGGCCCAGATGGCGTAGGTGTCGCTGGCCTTGCTGTTCAGCGCCACGTACCCGCTCCCGGTTCCGCTTTCCAGCCTGTCCGTCCCGATGTTCCAGGTCCCGATCTTACCCGCCGCTGCCTCCACGGTTCCCTTGACCGTCACCGTGCCGTCGCTGTTGACCGCGAAGTTGTTACTGTTGATCGTAAAGGTCCCGCCGGCCTTCAGGGCGATGCTCTTGACCGTCGAGATGGCCACGCCGCTGTTGTCGACCGTCAGGAAGCTGTTGCTCGCGCTGGTGCCGATCTGGATGGCCTTGTTGGCCGCCACGACGATCGTCCCGGTCGCGCCCATGGTCATCGTGCTCCCGGAGATGGTGAAAGCCGTCGTCACGACCTTCGGTACGCCGGTCGTCCTCACCAGCGTGTCCAGGTCGCTCAGCGCGTCCAGCTGCGCCTTCAGCGTGTCCCCGCTCCCGCTCCCGATGATCAGGTCCTGCGCCCTCACGGTCAGCTTCTTGTTCGTCGCCAGCGTGATCCCGCTGAAGGTGATGTCCACGCCCGCCGCGCTGGATCCCGCGCTTGCCTTGACGTGCACCCCGTCACTCTGGATCAGGATGCCGGCCATCTGCTGATACGCGCCGTCCGCCGTCCGCTGTACGCTGGTCACGGTGGCGCTGATCGTCCCTATGCTCACCCTCAGGTCCGCGATGTCCGTCTGCGTCCCGCTCAGGCTTGTCGCGATCCGCGTGACCTCCGCGTTGATCTCCTCGGTTGTCCGATTTAGTTCGACCTTCGTCTGGTACGTCGTCCCCGGGTCGCTCACCAGCACCCATTTCGTCGGATCGTACGCCGTCCCGGTTCCGATGTACATATAAAGCTCGCCGCCGGAAAAGCTCTTGTGCGGATAGCTGTGCAGCTGCTGGTGCGTCTTCCCGGCCATGTCGCCGTGCGTCCGCATCCCGTGGTCCTTGTACCACAGCGTGCCGGTCGCGATCGTCTCCTCCTGCTCCGGGTTCGGCGTGTCCCACTGCTTGTAGCCGCCCTTGAGCTCCAGCACCCGGTCAATGGCTGCCTGCGCGGTCTCGTCGATGATCTCGTCCAGGTTCCCGGAGATCTCGGTCACGATCATGTCCCGGATCCCGTCCTCGCTGACCAGCGTCTCGATGTGCACCGTCCGCGTGATCGCGTCATTGGCCAGCCGCACCGCGCTGTCCACTTCCTGCAGGATGCTGTCCTGGCTGATCAGGATCCGCGCCTGCGTCTCGTGGGCTTCGTTAAGATCCTCCGTCAGCTCCCAGCCGCCGGTCGTCCGTACGTAGCGCTTGAAGTACCGGCTCATCGCCCAGTGCGGATACGCGCCGAGCTCCGCGTGCGTCTTTGCGGCCATCGTGGCGTGCGTGTGCGTCTCCGCGCGCCGGTTCCACGTGTCGCCGGGCTGTACCGTGTGGGTCAGCGCCGGGTCCGCCCACTGCGTGTAGGTCGCGTTCTTCGTGTTGACCATCAGCTGCAGGTACGAGTTGCCGGTGATGTCCGTCGTGTTCAGTTTCCCGATAAAGGCCTGACGGGCAAAAAGCGTGTCCACGTCGATCCTGTCCGCCCGGATCTTGTCGATCAGCGCGCTCAGGCCGCTGAAGTTGTTGGCGCTCAGCTCGTCCACGGTCAGGTCGGTCTCGATGATGGTCGCCACGCCGTCGCTGGTAATGCCGGCCGTGATTTCGCCTGGGCTCAGCTCCTGCGTCACGTCGGTCGTCGTGACCTCGCCGGTGTCCGGATCCACGTCGATCCGGTAGTAGTGGCTGTCGCTGGCCTTGACCACCAGCTCGCCGACCGTCGCGGTCACCAGCTGCGCGTTGTTGACCTTCAGTTTGGAGATCGTGTAGCGGTCCGTCACCGCGTCGTGCGCGATAAAGCTGTCCGCTGTAAGATCCACGATGTGCGCGGTATTGATGTCCGCGTTGTCGATCTCGCCGTCCTGGATCACGGCGATGCTCGCCCGCAGCACGCCGGTCGATATGTTCTGCGCGTCCAGGTTCACGGCCTGGATCATGGCGGCCTTCAGGTCCGCGATGTTCGCGAAGTCGATCTGCGCGTCCCCGATGTGCGCCCCGGCGATCATGGCCTGCGCGATCGTCGCGATCCCCGCGTACAGCGCGTCGGTCGTGATCTGCCCGGCGACCACCCGCTGGATCTCCGCGTCCACCGCCACGATGGCCTGCGCGTTCAGCGCCTGGATCCACGCCGTTTCCGCCGTGATCGTCTCCGCGTTCACCCTGACCGCTTCCACGGCCTGCGCGCTCACGTACTGGATCACCGCGCTGTCCGCGAAAAGATCCTGCGTGTCCACCTTCTCCGCGGTGACGGCCCCGGCGTGGATCTTCTCCGCGGTCACTGCCTCCGCTTCAAGCACCCTTGTCGTGATGGCCCGCGCGGCGATCTTGTCGCTCGTGATAGCCTCCGCCGCCAGCGTTCTCGCGGTGATGGCCCCGGCCGAGATCATCCCTCCGCTGATGGCGCCGCTCTGGATATGGCTCCCGCCGATCGCCCCGCTCTGGATCTGATACCCCGGTATCGTCCCGGCGCCGTAGTCCACGGTGTCCGCCAGCTTGATCCCGCGGTATTCCTTCCGGATGGCGTCCCACTCGGTCTCCATGACCGTCATGATCACGTCAAGCCCGATCCGCGGATCCTTCACGCTCACGCTGTCGTACATGTGCAGCTTCTCGAGCCCCCGGTACTGCCTGTATTCCTCCGTGTCGCCGAGCAGCGTGAATTCCACGGCCAGCGAGATCTGCGGCGCGTCGATATGGTCGACGGAAAAGCGCTCCTCCGCCTTTCTCCTCATCTCCGCGTACAGGCTCTGCTCCGTCCATGTTGTCTCCGTGCCGGATCCGTCGTCCTTCCCGACCTGCCCGTTCACTACAAGCCGCTCGGTCATGATCACGTCGTACCGGTCAATGTACGGGCTGTCTACGAAGATTTCGGGAAGATACAGGTCGGCGCCGCCCTCTCCCTTGGCCACGGGGATCACCCTCGTCGCCATCTTCTCGGTCTTCCGTCCCCAGCTGACGCCCCGCAGGTTTTTCCCGTACCGCAGCCTGACTCCGCTGACCGCGTTCTGCGGCTCCACGATGGCGATATCCCAGTTGTTCCGGTATACGTGCGCGCCGTATGCGGCCACGATCCCGTCCTTCGGATCGAGCAGCCCCGCGATCACGCTTTTCCCTGTCAGCTTCGCGCTGTATTTCGGATAATCGTCGCTGGTCAGGTTTGTCCCGATCTCTCCCTGGTACTCTGTCAGCCGCGCGTCGATCTGCCTCTGTATGGCCATCGCCGGGCTCGCCTGGCTGATCTCGCAGTCTCCTAAGAATACGCCGTTTCCGTCAAAGCTGACGTGGCGTGCGTTCACGCGCACCTTGTTCCCCTTGGTGTCCACGTTCACGCTGTAGATCCTGAAGAGCTGCTCCCTGATTTCCTCGGCCTCGATCTCCTCCGGCGTCTGGTGCCTCACAAATGTCAGATGCTCGGCCTTGACGTATCCGGTCACGCCGGCCTTGGTCATCACCTGATACCAGGTGCCGCTCGTCTGCTCGATCAGGTAAACCTCCGTGCCGCTCTTCAGCCTTACAAGCACCTGCGCGCCGCTGGAATAATCCGCGATCCTCCGCCAGTAGTCCGGATAGTTGTCCGGCGTGTGCCAGTAACCGTACTCCGACTTCGGGTCCTGCGCGTACATCTGATAGTTGTGCCCGATGTAGCTGACCTTGCTCCCGACGGTGTATGTCACCATCGCGGAGCTCGCCTCAAACAGCGGATAGCTGATCCTCTGCGGCTCGTTCGGGGCCTCCCTCAGCTCCGTGTCCCGGTTGGCCGCGTATACGTCCACCTCGGCCCCGCTGAAGGTCTTCGGGATGCTCGCCGCCGCCACCGGCGCTTTGATGATCAGGGTCTCCTCCAGGGCCTCCCACTTTCCGTCCGGATCCTGCGGGTGATCCATCTCCAGCTCGTAGCTCCCGCCTCCCTGTTCGCGGACGATGCAGCTGGTGGGCATCAGGATCACGTCGCCGTTCCGCTCGTAGTTCCGGTTGCCCATGTAGTACAGATGGATCACAAGTATCTCTCCCTTTTCTTAATCACCAGTTTGGTCCATTCCCCGCTGACCATGCTGCTCCCCGCTGGCAGAACGGGGAAATCCCCGTCGCTTCTCCCCGTCAGGTTCACCGTCCCGTCCGGGCTTGTCACGATCTCCGCCGCGCTGTCGATCACGCAGCCGCTCAGGCCCGTCTCCGCAAGCTCCACCGTGAATGCCTTCCCGCCCACCGTGATCAGCACGCTGTCGTTGATCGGGCATGTTACGGTGATCTTCGGCAGCGCCGGATAATCCCCGCCGTTTAAGACGGTTCCGGCGCTGTTCAGCGTCACGTCCTCCGGCTCTGTAAGTGCCGCCTTCTCCGGGTCGCAGTAAAACTGCACTTCTCCGCTCCAGTAGTCCATGTTTCGGCTGTACCTGTTAAGGCTCACCGCGCCGATGACCCGCGCGCGCTGTTTTCTCTCCGGATCGCTTGAAAAGGTGATCCATCCCTCGCCGCTCAGCCACCTCTCCGCCTCGTCCGCGTGCCCCCGCGTGTCGGTGATGATCGTCAGGGTCTGGATATAGCTGTTGTAGATCTTTTCGCCCTCGGTTTTCGTCAGGTCGCCCCTCCGCCCCGGGATAGTCACATGCTCTGCCCTCTCCTCCGGGCGGATCTTCTGCGCGGCCCCTTCCGTCCACAGGTGCTTGTCCCCGCAGCGTGTCCCGTTCCACTCAAACCAGCTTTTTGCCATTTTCCATCACCTTTGTGCTTAAAAGTCTGTCAGCTCCCGAACCCGGCCGCGGTTCTCCGCTGCTGCGCGGCCATCATGTCGACCAGCGCCTTCGCGTCCATCCCGCTCGACATGTTCATGTTCTCGACGTACAGATGGCTGTTCGCGTTGTACGTCCTGTTCTCCCTGGCCGGCGTCACGCGCTCGCCCTTATGCAGGAAGGCCGGCATGTCGTACGGCACGTACGGGATCCCGTTGGCAAAAGGCGTCATGACCTGTCCGCGGCCTCCTCCGCCGCCTCCGTGCCGGACCGACTCGATGATCACGCCGACGTTCATGGTCAGGCCCATTTCGTTCAGCTTCTTCTGCGCGTCCTCTGCGTCCGGTACAATCTCCACCGGCAGTTTCGGCTCCTTCGTCATCAGGATCCTGATCATCTCGTCGAAGGCTTCGTCTGAATACCCCTGATCCTTCATCTGGTTGATGATCAGGTCCACGGTCCCGTTTTTCAGATAATTGCCCAGTGCCTGCCTCGTCGCCTTTTCCCAGGCCTCCTTCAGTCCCAGCGTCTCGTCCCCGAGCCGGAACGTCGCGTCCTCCGGCATGCTGTTCAGCATCGTGAACCACTGCCTGACGTTCTCCACGTTCTGGTCGAAGGCTTCCTTGTTGGCCTCGTATGTTGCCTTTCGGACCTCCGCGTTCTCCTCTTCCACCTGCTCTTCGAGCTTCCGCACGGCCTCTGCCTCTGCCTGCTGGTTCTGATGCTCAATGTGATCCCGGATGATTCTCTGTATGTCCTCCGGCAGCATGTGATAGTCCAGGTCTTCGCTCCGGTACCCGAGCCCGGCCAGGTGGGCCTTGATTCCCTCAATGCCCGCTCCCTTGCCGTACTGCTGCTGCATGTATCCCTCGAACCAGTCGACCCCCGCCTTCAGCTCCGGGTTGTCCTGCCCCTGCTTCAGGATGTCGTACCAGATCTGCAGGTCGTTCAGCCACTCCCCTGTCGTCTGTTTTTTTGTGCTGTTCGCCCCGGCTCCGCGCCTTGTCGCTTCTCCTGTCGTCACCGAGAAACCGCCGGCCCCGAAGATCTGCTCCAGCCTCGTCCTGTCATATTTCCAAAGCCCGGCCGGAACTTCTCCGCTTTCGCTCATGCCCTGCAGGATACGCATGATCGCGTCTTCCGATCCCTCTCCCGGCTTCTCCGGTCCTGTCGGGCTGTAATAGTGCGTTTTCCCTTCCAGGTCCACGTATACGGCACGCCCCGCCGCGTCTTCCCAGGCGCTTTTGTACAGATCGTCGTTCCCCTGCTCCGTCAGTGCGTTCTTGAACAGCACGGCGAGCCCGGCTGCCGTAGCTACGCCCCACTTCAGCCCGTTCAGCGGGCTTTTGCCTCCGGTTCCTACGTCAACCTTCGGCGCGACCGGCTGTCCGTTCGGTCCGATGGCACGTCCGAACTCGTCCGTCATGCTGTAGCTTCCCGGAGGCAGCTTGATGAGGTCGTTCCCTCCTCCGGTCAGGTTCGTCGTGTTGACGCCTGTCAGGTTCTGCCCCGCTCCGCCGCCGAGCCCCGTCGGCCAGATGACCGGTAATACCGGACTCCCTCCCGGCGGCAGCGCTGTCGGCGATCCTCCCGGCGGCAGCACTGTCGGCGATCCCGTCGGTGATCCCGTCGGGGACCCCGTCGGCGACCCCGTCGGCAGCCCCGTCATGTTCGTCACGTATACCGGCACCGGGTTTGCCATCATCGCGCTCGGCCAGTTCAGGATATTTACGCTGCCCGTCCCCGTCCCTGTTCCGGTTCCCGTCCCCGTCGGCCCCGTCGGCACGGTCGGATTGATCGGGATGTTCGGGTTTCGCTGCAGGGCTTTCAGGTTGTTGATCAGGCTGATAAAGGTCGATACCGTGCCGGCCACCTTGACCGCGCCCCACGCGCCGAGGATCGCGCCCAGCATCCCCTTCAGGGTCTCTTTATTGTCGAAAATCCATTTGAACGCGTCCCGGATCCCGCCGATCGTGTCTTTGACCGTCTGCACCACGGCTTCCGGGTTGATGTTCGTGATGTCCGTGAAAAGGTCCGTCAGCACCTGGTTGAGCTCGGACATCTTTTCCTTGCCCTCTTCGCTCTGCAGGTATTTGTTCAGCTCGCTGAATACCGACGCCAGATTCTGTGCCGCCGCGCTGATGCTCGGCGCCAGATCCCCGACCACCTCGCGTTTCAGCTGCTCAAACTGCCTCTGCAGCTCCTCCAGGTTGTCCTGCATCTCCTGCGCGTTGTCGAGGCTCTCCTGGCTCACGATGGGCGCGCTGTCGTAATCCAGCTTGAATGCTTCCCGCCCTTTCCCGGCCAGGACCATCAGCTCCCGCCAGCTCTTCGACGCGTACTCGTTTGCCAGGCGTACTTTCCTCTCGCTGTCCGGCATCCTCTCGAGGGCTTCCAGCATGTTCCACATCGCGTCCTCGGCGTTGTCGTAGGTCGCAACGTAGAAATCGCCGGCCTTCCCGGTCTCCCTCTGGACAAGCCCCAGATCCAGCATATCCTGGATCTGCTGCTCTGTCGCCGCGCTCAGGTCCTTTGTCCGCCGGAAAACCTGATCCTGCATCGCCAGGTAATCCTCGGTGCTTATATCCGCCTTCTGCGTGGCCACGTCCAGGCGCTGAATCTCCTCCGCCGTTTTGCCCCAGAATGCCGCCCGGGTGTTCACGTCGTCCGCCCATACGCCGACCTGGCTGAACACGTTCATCAGCTGCTTCCCGAGGTTTACGGCCTTCTGCCCGGTCCGCTCCATCATGTTGCCTACGGTGGTGAAGCCCTTCTCCACGAGGTCGAGGCTCATGTGCTTGCCGATCTCGCTGACCTGGCTCTTCAGGTTCCCGGCCTTCCCCGCCGCGTTCTCCGCGCTTTTTGCCAGCTTGTCCGTCCCGCTTGCCAGGTCGTTCATCGCGGCCTGGGTCTCCATCATGCCGGTCTCCGCCGCCAGCAGCTCCCGCGTCATCTTCTGATACGCTTCGCTCGCCTGGTCGACCCCGGCCTCGGTCATGGCCTTCAGGGCTGCCTCCGCGGCCTTCGCCGCCTTTTGCTGGGCCTCCATGCGGCTGTTCAGCGTCTGGGCCTTCTGGCTCATGGCCTGCTCCGCGTTTCCGGTCGCCTTGAAGGTCGCTTCGACCTTCTTCATCTGCTGGTCCAGCGTGCGGATCTCGCTCTTCGCCTGCTGCAGTCCCTGCCGGAAGCTCCCGACGTCCGCGCCCATCTTTACGTTCGTGGCCATGCCCTCACATCCTTATCGCCGTTCCATGTCGTACATCATCCTGTACTGGTACAGGTCGAGCACCTCGCCCGGCCTCGCTCTGTCGATTTCTTTCCTGTTCATTCCTGCGATCAGCCCGTAGGAAACCACCCGCAGGTAGGTCAGTTCCCTTGCTGTTTTTTTCCTTCTTCTTCCTCGAGGATCTCGTCCACGGGTTCCCCGTTCTTCTCGGGCTTGACCTCTGTGCTGTTCCCCGCGTTGATCACGCTCATCACGGTCACCGCGTAAATGAGGATCATGCTCGGCTTCATCCTCCGCAGGATCCATTTTTCGGTCAGGTCCGGGTTTTCCCCGTTTTCCTCGAGTCCCGCGTTCCCGAGGATCCGGATCAGCTTCCCCAGCTTCTCCGTCCTCTCCGGCTCAATGGCCACCCGGAACCGCAGGTTCTCCAGGTCCCATTCCCCGTCCTCGTCGATTTTCTCCACGCCGAATACGTCGTCGTTCAGCTGAAACGCGGTGCACCCGATTTCCTTCTGAATCGCGATCAGCTCGTATGTGCTGTACAAAAGCGGGATCGTCCTCCCGCCGATTTTCAGTTCCTGCATGTTTCTCCCTTTCTCCTGATACAGGAAAACAGCCGGAGGTCCTCAGACTCTCCGGCTGTTTTCTGTTCATCAGGTCGTCGCCGCGCTGACGTTCAGCATGGTGTTGATCCAGCTCTTCGCCGCTGCCACGCTGTCGAAGGTCTGGTGAATGCGGAAGCGTTCCTTGCCGGTTCCGTCCACGTCCAGGCTCGCGCCGCGGCCGGTGATCGTCGGGGTTCCCCAGCTGATCTGGCCCTGGCGCGTGTTGGTCGACTGCGTCGCCTCCTGGAACTTGATCTTCAGCGCCAGCCAGACCTCGTACTTCTTTCCGGCGTCGCCGCGCATCTTCCGGATGTAGGCGAATCCGCCGTACGGGGTCTCGTTGTCGCTTTCCCAGTACCCGCCGAGCGTCGTTCCCGCGCTTTCCTCGCCGAAAAGCGCCACGCGGTCCTCATCGTCCAGGCCGGTGCTCTCGAATTCGATCCGCAGCCCGGTCATTCCGTTGTCGTCGTCCACGATGCGGTCGTCGCCGTGCAGCGGGTTGTCCCCGAACTCCCTCGTCACGGTGGCCGTCCTCGCCTCGTGAATCACGCGGCCGGTGCCGTAGGAGGGCATCGCCCCGTCCTCATGGCTCACGAGCGGCGCGAATACGGGGTACATCATCCCGACATTTGCATAACTCATCTTTTGTTCTCCTCCTTGTTTTTATTCGAGGCTCAGCTCATTCTCCCGTTTCCGGATGCCGTCCTCAATGGCGGCCTCAGCCGCCGGTCTTGTCTGGGAAAAGGTCTTTCTCATAAAGGGCTGCTTCTGCATGAAGCTCGTGCCGCTGTTGATCGCGTTCGCGATGGCTCCAACCGGCTTCTGGTTCCTTCCGCCCTTTTTGCCCAGGCTTTTCAGCTTTGAGCTCCTTACGCTTCCGGATCCGGTTGCCTTGTAGTTTGTCCTGGCCCATGTGCTCATGTGCGTGAAATTCGCATCCACGTATCCGGCCTGGTCGAATCCGACGCTCGTCTGGATGCTCGTCCCGGTTCGCGTGAATTTGGCTACGCCGTGCCGCGCTTCCATGAGCGCCGCCTTCTCCTCCGGGGATGGCTTTCTTTTCTTTCCGCCCGAGGCGTACTTGAATGGTTCCGTTGAGATCTTCCCGATCGCCCGGCTGACCTCGTCAGCCATTACCTTGGCGCCCTCGTAGAGCGCCTGGGCCGCCACCTTGTCGGCCTTCTCCGGCAGCTGATCCATCTTTTTCATCAGCTCTGCCGCGCCATCCCACTGAATTGAAAATGCCATCTTACTCCTCCACCTGAAAGACCCATTCCCAGTGGAAAAGAGAGGTTTCCCTCTCATATCCGTGCCAGTTCAGCCCCCAGCATTCTCCGCAGATGTTCTCCAGCGTCTCCTCGATCAGCTCTTTCCATCCGCATCCGCTGCGCCTCCGGCTGTACAGATCCACGCTCCCCTCGTAGGCCCTCCGGGTTTTCCGTCCGTCTCCGTTCAGATCCCCCGCCTCGAATTCCAGCCGGATCTCTCCCCAGCTGTCCTCGTCCGGCCGCGTGTTCCATCCGTCCTCCGCCATCGGCAGTCTGATTTCTCCGGTCGCTGCCTGTTGTGTCAGCGCCTTCATGGCGGTCATGAGCTCCGTGTATTCCTCAGGCATTTAGCCCACCTCCTGCGCGGTTCCGCTCCCGCCGGTATCCTCCGGTCCCTCCGCCGCTTCCGGGCTCCCGCCGGTATCCTCCGGTCCCTCCGCCGCTTGCATGCTCCCGCTGTTCCCCTTCTTCCTGCGGATCCTCAGGATCACGCCGTTCCAGTCCTTGTAGGGGTCGGCGTCCATAACCGTCCAGCGCTCGCCGTTGTATATCAGCTCGCGCTCCCCCTCGTAGTCCCTGTCGTACGGGATCAGCAGCTTCGCCTCCGGGCTCAGTCCCTGCCCGCCGGCCTCGGTTCTGTCGTACAGGTTCAGGCTCATCTCCTGCGCCCTGACGTCTCTCTGCCGGTCGACCGGGTCCTCGCCCACCTCGTGCGCGTCCGGCCGGAAGCTGATCAGCGTGACAGTGATCATCCGTCTCATCGTCTCACCCCTGTCCGCCGTAGCTCCTGCTCAGCCTCATCTGCCCCTTCAGGCTTTCGTAGGCCTTCAGCAGGTTTTCGTAATTCGGCGGGTTTCCGATCCGCATGTTGCACCAGGTCGCGATCGCCGCGATCACCAGGTCGTCCCGGATCGTGCTGTTGTCCGTGATCACCCCGGTTTCCTCGTCCCGCGTGATGTCAACCGCGCCCGGCAGCCGGATCTCGGTGCTCGTTGTCAGGTCCAGCACCGCCGCGCGGATCTCCCGGATGATCTGTCCGTCGTATCCGTTCCCGCTGACCGGCAGGCTGTCCTTTACCTCACTGAACATGCTTCACGTCCTCCCCGCCATGTATTCCTCGTACAGTTTCCGGGTGTACAGGTGCCTCGCCGGGCAGTGGCTGTCCACCCAAAGCTCGAAGCCCGCGCACGCCGCTCTTACGCAGAAGTGCCGGTCTTCCCCCCTCAGCGCCGTATAAATGTTCGGGATCTGCGCGTAGCTCACTCCGGCCTCGAATACGCTGCGCCTGACCAGCGTCAGCGCCCCTGTCATCCCGCACCGGTAAAGCCCCGGGCGTTTCCATTCCTCCGGCATCCCCGCGCTCTGGTCGTGCATCCATGCGTTGCACCACCATCCTCCGCCCGGCGCCTGCGTCCAGAAGATCTCGCTTACGATATCCTTGTCTGCCCGGATCAGCGTCTCCAGCGTCCCCGGATCCGGGATGATGTCGGTGTCGATGCTCAGCCAGTAATCGTATCCTCCGTCCAGCATGCGTCGGATCGTCCTGTTCCTGAGATCTCCCATCTTCAGCATCAGCTCGAGGCTCCACAGGTGGTCGTTCCCCGTCTTCCGGTAGGCCTCCCCCGTCTCCAGGTATTCGTACTCCGCGTCCCGGATGTGCGGGATGACCTCCCTGCAGTCGTTTACGACCCAGTACCGGTCCGCCTGATACCCCTCCGGTATCCTCATCCGGTCCAGCCCGTCCTGGAATGCCTCAAATATGTCCACGTCCTGCCTCAGCGGCGCGCAGATCAGTATTTTCTTCATGTCGCAGGCTCCTCTCCGGGCCATATCGGCACATGCGCGATGTGCCCGACCCGCGCGGTCGGTTCGCACCAGATCTCGGCTCCGGTCTGTTTCGCCCTCCAGCAGAAGGCCAGGTCCTCGCCGTAGCTGACGCCGTCCAGCGTCTCAGGGTCGAAGCAGTTGCCATATTTCTCCTGCACCCTTTTCAGGATCTCGGTGCTGATCATGGTCATGGCCATGCCGCATCCCTCCACCCGGAAGGGCTCCGCCCCGTATTCCCTGACCTTCTCAAGGGGCTTGAGGCTGGTAAATACGCAGCTGCCGTACGGCGGCCTCCGGCTCTGAAAGGCTCCGCATACGAAGTCCTTCCCGCTGAATCTCAGCGCTTCCACCGTGCTCTCGTCGAAAACCATGTCGGAATCGATGAAAAGCAGGTGTGTGAATCCCTCGTTGATCGCCCGGCAGGCCAGCCTGTTTCTCGCGAAATACACCAGCGTCCCGGCCATGATCTCCACCTTGCAGCTGATCCCCTCGCGGATCATGCGCGTGTTCAGATTTACGAGGCTCTTCACGAAATCCGCGTGCATGTAATCCGTGCACGGCACACCGATCATCAGCTTGAACAGCTTCTTCATGCGTCCCCCTTTACTTCTTAGCCGCCGTTCTCCGGCTCGTCTGCCTCTTCGGCTTCTCCGGCGTTTCCGCGGCCGCCGCTTCCTCCGGGTTCTCGGCGGCTGCCGTTTCCTCCGGGTTCTGCAGCTTCTTCATGCGTCCCGCTTTACTTCTTCGCCGCCGTTCTCCGGCTCGTCTGCCTCTTCGGCTTCTCCGGCGTCTCCGCGGCCGCCGTTTCCTCCGGGTTCTCCGCGGCCTCCGCCGCCTCCGGGTTCTCCGCGGTTACCATTTCCGGGATCTCCCTCGCCTTCGGCTCCGTGAAAGCCACGGCGCATCCGGTCGAGATAAGATATCCGGCCTCCGCCGGGGAGGCGTCCACCACCTCCCCGGCGTTATGCCGGATCCTGGCTGCCCTGATCAGTTTAATCTTCATCAGTCAGCCCTCCGTCATCAGGTCGTGCCGCCGCCGCTGGCCTTCTTCACGTTGCAGAAGCGTCCGGGGCCGGTCACGCCGTAACCGGCGTACTGGCGGCCGTGCACCTTGACCATGTCGGCCTCGGCTTCGGTCACGTCGTCATACTTGGTGACGATGCCCTCGCCTTCGGGATAGTTCACCTGCAGGCCGTCGAGGTCGCCGACGATCATCCACACGGCGTTGCCCTCCGCGCTGGAGTACGCCGGCAGCGCGCTGGTGTACAGCACGGTCAGGCCGTCATACGGATCCACCGAGAAGTTCCCGGCAACCCGGGCCGCGTGGAAGGCTGCGGCGGTCTTGCGGTTGATGATCACGACGATGTTCTCCGCCTCGTCGGTCAGCTCGGCCTCCGCGTCCACGACGACGCAAAGATGCGGCGATCCCTCGATCTTCGGGATGCCGATGGCGCTGCCGGTATGGCTGGTGCCCGCGGCGGCGACAGCCGTGATGGCCTTCTTGCTCAGCAGCTTGATGATCTGATGGGCCAGCTCACGGTAGACATAGCTGACCAGCGGCTCGCCGCCGATCGCGACGATTTCGTCGGACAGCCGGATGAACTTCTTGATGTTCTTCGGCTTCAGCTCGACGACGCCCAGGGTCAGGTCTTCCTCGGTGATCGCGGTCGTGCCTTCCTCGTGCTCGTAGGCCGGATCCGCCGCGCGCTCGAACGGTACCTTCAGGTTCCCGCGGAAGCTGGTCTTGCGTACGCGGCTCAGGATCTCGTCCTTCTCCCACTCCGTGCGGATAATGGTGTCCACCAGGGTGGGCACGGGCAGCTGGCCGCCCGAGGTCGCGTTGCTCGTCAGCAGGGCGCGGCATTCGCGCGGATCCTCGCTGATCAGATAACGGGCGAACGCCTGCACGTACTCCTCGCTCCCGCGGATCTCGTCCACGGTCTTCGCGGTCTGCTCAGCCTTCCGGGTCTCGCCCACGGTGATGCCGGCCGCGCCGCTGGCGATGGCCTTGCGGGTCTCCTCCGCGGTCGCTGCGGCCTGGCGGATCTGATCCGCGTTCGTCCTCAGCTCGTCCATTTCCCTCTTCAGGGCTTCCAGATCCGCGCCTTCCTGCTCCATCTCCTGCAGGATCTCGGCCTTGCGGGTCTCGATCTCTTTCATGGTCTTGTACTTCATGGTTTAAACTCCTTTCTTTCCGGCTCCGGTTTTCCCGTCGCCCTTCTCCCGGCCTCTGCCGGTCCTGTCAGATCATCTCTGCCATCAGAGTGATCTTTTCCTTCTCCCGCTTCCGGGCCTCGATGGCCTGCAGCTCCTGCATCACTTCGGCGATCACTCCCTCGCCGATGTTCCGTGCGGATATTTCAGTCGCGTCGTTAGCTGGCAGCGACACGGCAGAAACGTCATAAAGTTTTTTGATCTGTGTGATCTTCCGGTGCACCGTTACGGTGTCCTTCACCTCGTCCCGCTCCTCGGTTCTCTCTTCCTTCCCTACGGAGAACCCGAAGCTCATCCGGGTGGTATACCCGCCCCTGATCTCCTCGTACAGCTGCCTGCCGATCTCGGTGCCGCCCAGATCCGCGTGGATCTTCAGCCCGTGATCATCTGCCTTCAGCTCCAGGGTGCCGTTGCTCAGCCTTGCGAACACCCGGCCCTCATGGTCGTACTGCATGATCACGTCCCGCATGTCCGCCTTGTCGAACGCGTTCCGCCCAATGCTCTCGAGCACTCTGTACCGTTCGCTTCCCCACAGCTCGTACTCCTGGTCGAATGTCGTCGCGTAGCCTTCGACGATCTTCTTCCCGTCGTCCGCTTCCCGCACCTCGAGTTCGGCCACGTTGATCATCCTGTATTCCCGGTCCTTCACATTTACCGGCATTTCCGCTTCCCTCCTCGTTTCGTCTGTACGAATCATCATCATTCATCATTCGTCCCGTCCCCGGTCTTTCCGTCCGGCGGGTTCGTCACGTCGTAATACTCGCCGCGCGCCGGGATCTGATCCCCGAACGGCGCCGGCAGCGGCTCCAGGTTCAGGATCTCCCTCAGCTCGTTCCGCGTCGCCAGTCCCCGGTCCCCCAGCTGCGTCACCGCGTTCAGCTTGTCTGCGTTGCTCATGTACTGCAGCCGGTTGCTGGTGAAAAATACCTGGTTCTGATAGCTGACCCTCTCCCGGTCTGTGTACAGCATCCCGCTGATCACTTCACCGAGCTGAATCGCGAACCATTCGACAAATCCCTCATAGAAGGCCAGCCACTCGTCGCCGAAGGCCTTGTTTTGCAGGATATTCTCGTTCACGCCGAAGTAGTTGAACACGTTTTCGCGGATGTGGTTCTGCTGATCCGCGTCGATCTTGTACCCCTCCTGCTTCAGCTGGGTGACGTTGTTGTACGTGTTCGGAAAAAGGATCACGCCCCCGGATCCCTTTTTGTTCCCGAAGGTAAACTTGTTGAACCGCTCCATCTCCGCGGCCAGGTCCTCATCGCTGGCCCAGTTGTCGCTCTGCGCGCTGAACCGGTAGCTGGCTCCGTTTTTGATTCCCTCGTTGATTCCCTGCCGCTGCATCCCGATCAGATCCAGCACGGGCCTGAGCGCCTCGTTGTCCTCCCCGAAAAGCTCGCTCCTGTACTGGAACCGCGTCATGATCCCGACGTCCGCCAGCCGTTCGGCCCTCCGTTTCCCGTTTGACAGGAAAAACCGGATCCATGGCTCGTTGTTATATTCGATCATCTGCCAGCTTTCCGGAACGATCCCGATAATCCCGTTCGTCGTCCCGTCGCTTTCCTCCCGTGTCTTCACGATGAAGGCGTTGTTCCTGGCGCCCAGCACGGTGGCTGTCTGGTAGAGGAACTTGCTCCACTCCTGGAACGAGTTCGGCCTGACCTTCAGCCTGTTCTTCAGCGCCTCAAGCGCGCTGCCCTTTACATTCGGCTTTGTCTTCGCCGCGTGCCGTCCCCACGCGTCCAGGCTTGCCCGGATCAGCTCGCTTTCATACACGGAGCCCTGAAACGTTGTAAATACCGGCGTATATCCCTCCAGCATCCGGAAGACCTGTGCGTTTTTCATCTGCCCGGTCTGGTCCTTTTTGCCAAAGATCTTCTCAAACATTCCCATACTGTTCACCTTCCCGCTCAGCTGCTCTCCGGCGCCGGCTTCAGTCATCAGCTTCCGCTCTCCCCGGCCTCCGCTGCCTCGTTCTTCCGCTTGCCCTTGTTCTCAAGCCTTGACCCAAGCTCCGACCATTTGAATAGCCTCATGGCCATCGCGTCCAGGATGGCCGCCATTCCGTCTACGTGTGCGCGGCTCGACAGCTTCACCAGTTTCTTTCTCGGATGCGCGTTCTCTGTGTTGCTTTCCTGCTGCTGGGCGCTGTCCGCCATGTGGATCTTCAGCAGGTCGTTGTCGTCCATGTCCCGGATCCGCCCCTCCCTGAGCATCCCCTCAAAGGTGTCCTCAACGTTGTTCAGGTTAAACCCCTGAGTCACGGTGTCGGTCTTGAAGCTCTTCGCGTTCAGCTTCTGCACCAGCTCCTGGCTGCCCCACCGGTCATATCCGACCATCAGCGGGTATACCTTGTACTTCCGCACCAGGTCCATGCACCAGGCCAGCACGTCGTCGTTATTGATGAACTCCTCACCGCTGAGGCTCAGGAAGCCCTTTTTGATGTAGATCTCATACGGGATCTGGTCGCGTTTCGTCGCTTCCGCCAGCCTGTTCTTCGGCAGCCAGAAGTGACTGTGCACCCACAGCACGCCATCCGCCTCGCATACCAGGCACGCGCTGGTCAGGTCTGTGCTCTGCGATAAGTCGATGCCGACCACGCAGTAATGATTGCGAATCTCCTCCAGCGGCTTCCGCCACCCGAAGGCCTTCTCGATGTCCTCCGCCCGAAGCCAGGCCGTGCTGATGTTCTGCTTCAGGTTGCAGTATTTTGTCTTGAACTCAATCTCTTTCGAGATGGATTCGTGAGCGACGTCAATCTCTTTCCGGATGAAGTCCCGGCTCACGCTCTCACCCAGGCCCGGCAGGCTCTTCTCCAGCTCGTCCAGGTTGTCCCATTTTGCCGGATCGTCGATCATGTACAGGATCGGCAGCAGGTGCTTCTCCCGGCTGTTCCCCATCAGGAACGCCGTGCCGCGCTTCATCAGCTCGTCAAACAGTCCCTCGTTCTCATAGCCGCCGGAGCTGAGGGCGATGCCCAGCGGCTCCTCACGTGCGCCGGTACCGGATACCATGACTTCCCACTGCCGCAGGCCCGCCACTCCGGGCCATGCGGCCACCTCGTCCGCGCTCCAGAACATCGGGTTATAACCGTCTGATTTTTTACTGGAGAACGCCAGCTTTTTGATGGTCGTGTTCGTCTCCTGGATGAACAGGCCCCGGTACTTCGTGCTTCGCGTGATCGAGTCCAGCTCCGGCTCCGCGTGCACGTTATACTCGACCGCTGAGAACAGCAGATCCGACTGGTCAATCTTCGGCGCGAGTGCGTAGCACTCAGATCCGTATTCCCCGCAGTATGCCAGGTACGTGCAGATGGCCGCGCACAGAATCGTCTTGCCCTGCTTCCGGCCGATGACAAGGAATACCTCAACAAATACCCGCCGCACGCGGTCGTCGACTATCCCGAAGATCAGCTCGATCGTGGCCCGTTCCCACAGGTTCAGCTTGATCCGCTGCGGCGCCAGGCGGCCCTTGTAATGGTGGCAGTATCTCTCGATGAACTGCACCGCGTTTTCGGCCCGTTTCCGGCTGTAATACCACCGGTGCTCCGTCAGCCCCTGGAGGATCACGTCATACAGCAGCCTGATCCATTTCCCGACGGCCACACCGCCGCTGATGATCTCGTTCCAGTATTGCAGGATCGCGCTCGCCAGCGTCAGGTCGGCAACATTCTTTACCCCATGCCCGTCTCCCGCCTCACGCGTTCATGCGGAACTTGTCCAGGTCGCGCTTCGCCTTCTCGACTCTCGCCCCGCGCTCACTGATCATGTTCCCGATCGTGCTCAGGCACTTGTTGGCGCTTTCCACGTGGCGCGGGAGCTCGCTCAGCAGCGGGTGGGCCACTTCCACGTCACCGGTCTTGTAGGTCTTCAGAACGGTCAGCCCGTCCTCCGCCAGTTTGTCCCGCATCTGGTCTATCAGACCTGCCTCCTCCGCGTAGATTCTCGCCGCTTCCAGGAAATCTTGCTCCTTTTCGACCTGGTAGGTCTTCCCGAATGCGATCATCTTTCTGTAAATCGATGCCGGCGAAAGCTTTTCATTCGGTCTCTTTGCCTTCGATCTCTTTTTCGACTGGCTCGCGTTCTTTCCGGCCGGCTTTTCGTCTGCCATCTCCGCCGGGATCTGTTTGTCTCCCGTTTTTCTCATGGCATCCTCCCGTCATCTCATGCAAAAAAACGATGCTTTTCAGCATCATTTTTGGGCTATAAAAAGCTGTTTCTTCATTGTCGCGCGCCCGTGACCGCGCGGGCTCCGCGACCTCGGCGCGCTTTTTCAAAGAAGTCGGAGGCCAAGCGGGCTTAGGAAGACAACATTCACACA
>JAZRUD010000055.1:0-1561 GCA_045652385.1 Clostridia bacterium | reverse complement strand
CGAGTTGGGCTTCACCATCTCCAAAGCCTCCGGGCCGGTGATGAGGAGCTTCTCGCTGAGCCCCAGCCTATCCATCTCGGAAAGGGCGTCCGCCGGGGCCTCGTTCCGCTCGGTGAGCACGATGAAGGGGCGCATGGGGGTGGGGAGCACGCAGGGGGCGGGGCCCAGCGCGGCGCCCAAGGAGTCCATGTCCGGGTTCTTGTGGCCCATGATGAACACGTCCCCGCCGCCTTCGATGAGCTGGCGCAGGGCCTTGGCGAAGAGCCGCATCTTGACCCGGCTCTGCCGGTCGTCCTGCTGCTTGCGGCCGCCGTAAAACCGGTAGTCGGCCCCGTCCCGGACCACGGCCTGGTCGCCGCCCCGGCCGAGAGCCAGCTCCATGGCGGTGCGGGCGCCCTCCTCGGACTGGGCGATCCGGGGCGCTATGCCTACGGCCACGGACAGGGACAGGGTGGAGCCGGTGCCCGTCTCCAGGTTCCGGGCCTGCTCCAGCAGACGAAACTTTTCCTTCTCGATCTTGGTGACCTCCGCGGCCTCCAGCACGCAGAGGAAGCGGCCGTTCTCGTACCGGCGGTAGATGCCCCCGGTCCGGCGGCAGAGCTCGGACACCAAGCGCTCCACCTCGGCCAGGACCGCCGTGCCGTGGAACTGCCGATCGCCCGCCAGCTCCTCGTAGTTGTCCATGTACACCAGCATGACGTAGGGCATCTGCTCGGTGTACAGCCGCTGGTAGTGGGCGGCCTCGGTCCTGTCCAGCCAGTACTGGAACAGGAGCTTTTTGCGGGTGCTGACCCGGCGGACCGGCATGGTCATGACCTGGTAGTTGGTGCCGGAGAGCAGGACCTGCTGGACCGTGGGCTGGGAGGGCTTGAAGTTCGGAAGCACGTCCAGCACGTTCTTCCCGTCGAACACGGCGGCCAGAGCGTCGTTGCGCCAGACGATCTTGCCGTTCAGGTCCAGGAGCAGCGCCGGGATGTTCACCTTGCGGATGAGATCGGAAGCGGCGCTGTCGTTGTCGGCGAAGACGGAATCCATGAGCTGCTGCTGGCGCGTGGCTACGCCCACCAGGAGCAGCAGCACGACCAGCGTGACGAAGGCCGCCGCGCCCAGGCACAGGTAGCCCAGCATGGGGTCGTAGTAGTAGACCGCCCCTGAAAGAGCCAGCAGCGCCAACCCCAGAAAGATCAGGACCCCTCGATATCGTTTCATGGCTGTGCCTTTCCGGCCTGCCGCCGGCGGATGACCCCCACGAGGCCCAGCAGCAGCAGCACCATTTGGAAGATCTGCGTCAGGAACATCATCCCGGCCCCCACCACCAGCGGGTATATGAGCCCGATCCGGCTTTGGGGCAGGCGACGCTTCAGCATCGCGTACAGGTAGTTGGCCCCCGACAGCAGCAGGGGCATGGCCCACATCTCATAGAGGAGCAGGCTCAGCGCCGATATGGTCGGCACGTCCATGGCGGCGGTCAGGATCGTGGCCGCCAGACTGGCGCCGCCCAGGATCATGACGTACCGGTAGGGGGCGGACCAGGTGCCGTAGGGACCCAGGGGGCAGAGGG
>JAZRUD010000054.1:0-2350 GCA_045652385.1 Clostridia bacterium | reverse complement strand
CGGAATCGATTATACCGCTGCGCGATGGTCGACGCCCTGGGAGCGGTCGCTTCGCGGAACAAGCCGGGGCGTGGCACGAAGACATGGACTGGTCAGGCGCATGGTCTTTCTCGGACGGGATTGGCCTCCGTGTGGGCCGTTCGGACGGAATTGGCTGCCCGTCTTTAGCGTTTAGCACCACGGATCTTTAGGATTCCAAGCACATATTCACACCGAGAAAACCAGCCTTGAGCTGGTATTTTTTTGCCTTTCCTCTTGACTTGACAAAGTGGTCTCTGGTAGAATTTCTATATGGTGCTATGGTGTTATCGCTTGACAGGGGGACGGAAATGGCCTACTTCCTCAAGAAGACCAGGAACAAAAAAGGGATATACCTCCAGATATACGAGAGCCGCTGGGACCCGCAGCGCGGGCACACGGTCAACAGGTCCGTCAGGGCGCTCGGCTACGAGCACGAGCTGAGGGAGTCCGGAATCGCGGACCCCATCGCGCACTTCAAGGGTGAGGTCGCCTCGATGAACGCCGAGCGGAAGAGGGAGCGGGAGGCCGCCAAGGTCGCAGAGATAGGTCCCGAGCCCGCCGAGCGCCACCTGGGCCACTTCGCGATCAAGGCGGTGGACGACGCGCTGGGGGTGCGCGGCGACCTCGCCTACCTGCAGATCCCCTCCGGCTTCCGCTTCTCGCTGGCCGACCTGCTGTCCTCGCTCGTCTACGCGCGCTGCGTCGCGCCCTGCTCGAAGTTCAGGACCTTCCACGACGTGCTGCCGCTGATGGAGGGCGTGCCGGCGGGATTCTCGCTCGACCAGCTCTACGACGGGCTCGCCTACCTGGGCGAGGAGCACGAGAAGGTCGTCGAGATATACAACGCCCGCGTGGCGGGGCTGTTCCCCAGGGACACCTCCAGGTCCTACTTCGACTGCACCAACTTCTACTTCGAGACAGGCCGGGAGGACGAGCTCAGGAGGAAGGGCCCGTCCAAGGAGCACAGGCCCGAGCCGATCGTGGGCATGGGGCTGCTGCTCGACGCGGAGTGCATACCGATCGGGATGAGCGTGTTCCCCGGCAACGAGAGCGAGAAGCCGCAGCTCAGGCGCGTGGTGGCGCAGCTCAAGGAGCGCCACGCCATCTCCGGCCGCACGGTGAGGGTGGCCGACAAGGGGCCCGACTGCGCCGACAACGTGGCCGACGCCGTGCTCGCCGGAGACGGGTACGTGTTCTCGAAGTCCGTCAAGACGCTTCCGGCCACCGAGCGCGCGTGGGCGCTCGCGGAGGGCGGCTGGACCGACGTCGCGGACGGCAAGGGAGACGTCGCCTGGAGCTACAAGGAGGTGACGGACGACTTCGAGTACAAGGTGGCCGGCGAGGACGGGCGGAGGAGGGCCGTCCGCCTGCCCGAGAAGCGGGTCGTCACCTACAGCCCCCAGCTCGCCAGGAAGCAGGCCCGGGAGATAAACAGGCAGGTCGAGAAGGCGCGGGCGCTGCGACTGGCCGCCGCCAAGAGGTCCGAGTACGGCGACAGCGCCAAGTACGTCACGTTCTCTCCGGTCGACAAGGAGGGCGAGGTCAGGGACGACGCCAGGGTCGTGGCCGCCCTCAACCACGAGGCGATAAGGAAGGCCAAGTCACTTGCCGGCTACAACATGATCGTCACCTCGGAGACGGGCGTGTCCGCCCGGGAGATATACGACACGTACCACAACCTGTGGCGGATCGAGGAGTCGTTCAAGGTGATGAAGTCGGAGCTCGACGCCCGCCCCGTCTACCTGCAGAGGGAGAGCACCATCACCGGGCACTTCCTCATATGCTACCTGGCGGTGCTGCTGGTGAGGCTCCTGCAGGTCAAGGTGCTCGGCGACGAGTACTGCTCCGAGGAGGTCACGGGGCTCCTCCGCGGGCTCAACGTGTGCCGGGCGTCGGACAGGAGGTACGTGAACGTCTCGAGGCGCACGCCGATCATCGAGGGGCTCGCGGAGCGCACCGGCCTTCCGCTCCTGCACTTCAACCTGACCAAGGGCGACGTCAGGGCTATCGCGGGCTGTTCGCTCGAGACCCTGCGGAGAAAGGGAAAAGACCCCTCTGCCAGCAAAAAGGCGGCAAAGGGGACCTCATAGCACCATAAACGGGAGTTAAATACCAAAGTCAGGAAGTATACCCACAAAGACTACCTCACATCCATACCTGCCGTGCGGTCGGCAAACACGGTGAAGCGTTCCGTCCTGCGCCCATAATATGTTGTAAACGGATAGCAGGTGTACATGATAAGCTGTTCGTGCGACACGACCTCGGGCTTGTTCAAAATGTCCTGCAGGTCCATCTCGTTTAGTATGTCCACATGGCTTACGGTGTACTC
>JAZRUD010000053.1:0-4677 GCA_045652385.1 Clostridia bacterium | reverse complement strand
AGCTCGTCGTTGTCCCGGCTCTCATTGATCCGCACGCCCCACAGGACGATGCTGGGATGATGTCGGTACTGAAGCACCATCTGCCGCACGTGCTCCAGGGCGATCCGCTGCCATTCCTCGTCGCCGGTGTGCTGCCAGCCGGGGATCTCCGTGAACACCAGCAGGCCGATCTCGTCGCATCGGTCGATGAAATGCTGACTCTGGGGATAGTGGCTGGTGCGGACCATGTTGAGCCCCAGGCCGAACTTCAGATAGTTAGCCTCGTCCCGCTGCATGCCCGCCGGGGCGGCGTAGCCGATGTAGGGCCAGCTCTGGTGCCGGTCAAGACCGTGCAGGTGGACGAGCTTTCCGTTGAGATAGAAGCCGTCCGCCCTGAATTCCGCGTCCCTGAAACCGATCCGCACCGTCCGCCGGTCCGTTTCCTGGCTCTCGTGGGTCAGGGTGGCGGTCAGATCGTAGAGCATGGGTTTGTCCAGATCCCAGGGGACGGCGTTCTTGGCCCGGAAAGAGAAGACGTTTTCAGATTGGGCGTCCATAACGAGGTCTATCCCCAGCTCCGGCACCGTGAGCCGCAGGGCGTCGCCCGCAGCGGGGGCGCGATTCAGCTTGACCCGGACCTCCGCCGTGCCGTCGGCGTGGGTCACGGGGAACACGTCCTCGATGTGGCAGGGCTCTGTGATCTCCAGCCGGGCCTCCCGGTAGAGACCGCCGTAGCACAGGTAGTCGATCATATAGCCGAAGGGGGGCTGGTTGAGGGTCTCCCTGGTGTCCAGACGCACGGACAGCCGGTTCTCCTCGCCGTATTTGAGCCCGTCGAGCAGGAAGCTCTGGGCCGTGTACCCGCAGTGGGCCTCCCATTCGGGGGCCACGGGTTCGCCGTTCAGGAACACTTCGGGGTACTGGGAAGCCCCGTCCAGCACGAGCCGTACCTCCTTGCCCGCCCAGGCGGGATCGGCCTGGATGGTTCGGGAATAGCCGCAGACGGTCTCGTACATCTCCTTCCGGGCGCATTTCCAGGGCAGGAGCTTGACGGTATGGGGGAGACGCACGACCTCTCCGGGGACCTCGCCCCGGAGGAACTCGTCGGTGCAGGTGAAGACGAATTGCCAATCGTTATTGAGGGGGATGTCAGCGCGCATCGATGGTTACCTCCTCCACGGGGGCGTCCGTCCGGGACGCATTCTTGAGCTTCCGCAGGGTAAGAATGAACACCAGGATTACGAACACCACGAAGACCAGCAGGAAGATGGGCCAGTTCTCCGCAGAGAAGGCGCAGGCGTCGTAGAACCCATGGATCAGGATGGGTACGGGCAGGCAGGCCCGGGCTACGGCCCCGAAGGAAGCGGGCTTATACAGGCTGTTGATCTTCTGCTGTCCGTAGGCGATGCCCATATATACCCCGCAGGCGGCGTGCAGCGGCAGGGCCAGCAGCGCCCGGGACAGGGCCACACCCAGGCCGCCCTGGAAGACGTAGAGGATGTTTTCCAGAATGGCGAAGCCCATGGACACGAACACGGCGTAAACCACCCCGTCGAAGCGGTAGTTGAAATGGGGGCTCTTGAAGGTGAACTTGTAGAGGAAGAAGAACTTGAAACTCTCCTCTACCAAAGCCGCGACCACGAAGCCGAAGATGAAGTTGTAGAGCAGCGTGCCCTCCTCGAATATGTTTTGAAACACGCCGGTGAGCAGGCTCTCCACCAGAGCGGCGGGGATGCCGCTGAGGGCGCCCCAGAGCAGGAGCTTGCGCAGGATGGACCAGGGCTCCTTCTCGACGGTGTCCATCTGGTAGACCCGGTACAGCAGAAACGCGGCCGGCAGCACGGCGGCTGCGAGCAGGATGATCATAGAAAAAACCTCCGAAACAGGATATACAGCATTGTATCACATTTTGAAGGAATTTCCTATATGTATTTGTCCATCTTTTTCTTATTTCGTAAAGCCGAAGGGGTTTTTGATCCGGTCCTTCTGCCAGAAGGTGATGGCTTTGCGGTAGAGAGCCCGGCCGTGGAGGGCATCGTGCCAAAGGAGGCGGCGGAGGAGCTTTCGAAGGGTCCATGGCTCCCCGTCGGGTTCCGTCACGATCCGGCCCGCCAGATACCCCGGCTGCCTTTCCAGCCCGATAAAGAGCCGCTTCCGGTCCGCCAGCAGGCCCCGGCTTTCCTCCAGGTCCACGCCGAACAGGGCGGCCCAGGCGCGCTGCACCTCGATCACGTGATCCAGCATCTCCCGGGCGGTGACGGGCACCTTGCCGTAGAGAGTCCGGCGGGACTTCAGCAGCGCCCGATCCTTCTGGGGGATGGAGGCGAAGAGGGTCTCGAAATCCCGGGCGGAAGCGAGGCACAGGGTCTTGAGGGACGTATACCCTGCCATGTCCATGGCCAGCTTCTCCTCCGGGAACAGGGCCGCGGTGAAGCCCTCCTCCACGGCGGCGTCCACCTTGATCTTCCGCGTGCAGCGGACCTCCTCGTCCCCGGCGGCGTCCGCTTCCGGGGGCAGCTTGGCCCAAAGCCGGTAGCGGCGGCAGGCGGCGGGCAGCTTTCGGGCAGCCTCGGCAGCGGTTTCTCCCCGGGCGAAGGCCCCGGGGTAACGCAGCGACCAGAGGGTCACGCCCCCATCGTTGTATTCCATAGCGGCTTTTAGTTCGCGCATATAGATTTCTCCTTAAAAAGTATAGGAAGATTGTAAACCGCAAAGGCCAGATAAACGCGTATTTTCCATGAACAAACTGTGAATCCCGGTCTTGCGCCGGAGGAAAAAACATGGTATGCTTTCTTCCGTCGCCGAAGCGGGCGACACGCCAAAAAATCCGAAAAAATCGAAAGATTTTGATTGACAAAACCGTTCCCCTGTGGTAATGTATGCAAGGTGCCCCCACAGGGGGCTTGTTTTTGATGGAATACCACGAGAAGGAGAAATACCATGCGCGTTAAGATCACGTTGGCCTGCACCGAGTGCAAGCAGAGGAATTACAATACTTTCAAGAACAAGAAGAACGATCCCGATCGTTTGGAGTTCAACAAGTATTGCCGGTTCTGCCGCAAGCAGACCCTCCATCGGGAAGCGAAGTAAAGAGGTTCCCCATGGCAAAAGAAGTGGAAAAGAAAGCCAATAGCGCTAAGCCCGCCAGGAAGATCAGGCTGAACCTGAAGCAGTATCTCAAGGAGATGATGGGCGAGGTCAAGAAGCTGACCTGGCTGTCCGTCGGCGACCTCGTGAAGCATACCGCCATGGTGTTCGTGGTGGTCCTCGCCATGTCCGCCGTGATCTGGCTCCTGGATCTGGGCTTTTCCGCAGGCGTCAAGGGCCTCGCCACGCTGACCGGCGCCGGCACCAGCACCAGCCAGACGGCGGAGTAAGCTCATGAGCCAGCAGGAAGCCAAATGGTATGTGGTCCACACCTATTCCGGTTACGAGAATAAGGTGAAGGAGGACCTGGAAAAGTCCGTGGAGAATGCGGGCCTCGCAGATATCATCCTGGAGGTCAAGTATCCCACGGAGGAGACCATCGAGATCCTGCCCACCGGCAAGCGCAAAACCACGACCCGCAAGGTCTTCCCCGGCTATGTGATGGTGAAGATGCTGGTGGACGTGGTGGAGAAGGAACGTCCCGCGGAGCGGGGCGGCGGCGTCAGCCGGGAGCTGGTCATGAACCCCCGGGCCTGGTACGTCATCCGCAACACCCGCGGCGTCACCGGCTTCGTGGGCCCCGGCAGCAAGCCCGTGCCCCTCACCGACGAGGAGGTCACGGCTATGGGCGTGGAGCGCATCCCCATCATCCTCAACATCGAGGTGGGCGAGAACGTGCGCGTGGTCTCCGGTCCCCTGGAGAACTTCATCGGCCGTGTGGAGAAGCTGGACCCCGAACGGCAGAAGGTCAAGCTCACCGTGTCCATGTTCGGCCGGGACACCCCTGTGGAGCTGGATTTCATCCAGGTCCAGAAACTCTGATCCAACGGGCGAAAGCCCTTTTGGATAGGCAGGCAGCACCTGCCTAAGGTGGGAGGGGAGGCACCCCGCACCACCGACTACTAAAAATCTTTAGATAGGAGAAACAGCAATGGCAAAAAAGATCACCGGTTACGTCAAACTGCAGATCAATGCCGGCAAGGCCACTCCGGCCCCCCCGGTAGGCCCCGCCCTCGGTTCCCAGGGTGTGAACATCAAGGGCTTCTGCAAGGAATTCAATGAGCGCACGAAGAACCAGGTCGGTCTGGTCATCCCCGTGGTCATCACGGTGTACGCCGACCGTTCCTTCACCTTCATCACCAAGACCCCTCCCGCCGCGGTCCTTATCAAGAAGGCCTGCAACCTGGAGCATGCGTCCGGCGTCCCCAACAAGCAGAAGGTGGCCAGCATGACCAAGGCTCAGGTCAAGGAGATCGCGGAGCTGAAGATGCCCGATCTCAACGCCGCTTCCCTGGAAGCCGCCATGAGCATGGTCGAGGGCACCGCCCGTTCTATGGGCGTCACCATCGTGGACTAAGAGGAGGACAGCAACATGAAGCACGGAAAGAAATACGTTGAAAGCGCTGCCCTCGTCGATCGGCTCAAGCAGTACGATCCCATGGAGGGCATGGAGCTGGTCTGCAAGACCGCCAAGGCCAAGTTCGATGAGACCGTGGAAGTCTCCGTCCGTCTGGGAAGTCGGAGGCCAAGCGGTCTTAGGAAGACAACATT
>JAZRUD010000052.1:0-7797 GCA_045652385.1 Clostridia bacterium | reverse complement strand
GCGGACAACGATTTCAAGGGCCTCAGCGGCGCAGAGCTGCGTCAGGCCATTCAGCAGCGCATTCGGGAAAAGAACGCCAGTTTGAAGGGGCAAATGGTGTCCCAGGGGACAACGCCCCGACGGCTTACCGATCTTATCGGCTCCTTGTGTGATCTAACCAGCGGCAGCGGCGATAAGGGAACGCCTATCGTGCTGGTTCAGAACTATTTCAACAACTACGCTGACGAGTAAGCTCGATATGCAGAAACGCCCGCTGTTGTCGGCGGGCTTTCTTTCTACCTTGCATTGCCCCGCAGTCGTGCTATAATGACATAAGAAATCCATTGGTCTACAGGCGGTCATCCATGAATTACGAAGAAACCATAGCATACATACACAGCGCCTACTGGAAGGGCACCAAGGACGGGCTGGAGCGCACGCGAGAGCTACTGTCACTCCTGGGGAACCCCCAGAAGGGTCTGCGGTTTATCCATGTGGCGGGAACCAACGGGAAGGGATCTACCTGCGCCATGCTGGCTTCCATCCTGCAGGCAGAGGGATATCGGACGGGCTGCTACACGTCCCCTTTCGTGAATCGTTTCAATGAGCGCATCGCGCTGAATGGCAGGCCTATTCCCGATCAGGATCTGGTGGACGTGTTTGAGCGCATTCGGCCTGTCGTGGACAGCATGCCCAATCAGCCCTCTGAATTCGAGCTCATCAATTGCGCGGCCATGCTCTATTACCGGGAGCAGCGCTGTGACGTGGTGGTCCTGGAGGTGGGCATGGGCGGCGAATTCGATTCCACCAACGTGATCGACACCCCGCTGCTCGCCGTCATCACTGCTATGGGGTACGATCACATGAAGTATCTGGGCGATACGATGACCGAGATCGCCTCTGCAAAGGCAGGTATCATAAAGCCAGGCGGCACCACGCTGATCTATGGGGAGAACCCCGAGGCGGATAAGGTGTTTAAAGAAACCTGCCGGCGGGTCGGTTCCCGGCTGGTGGTCACCGATCATAGCCGTATTACAGACCATTCACACACGCTGCAAGGGCATGATCTGTCCTTCGGCCCATACAGCCATATCCGGCTGCCTTTGATCGGCGTCCATCAGGTCAAAAACGCCGCCGTGGTACTGACGGCGGTGGAAGAGCTGAAAAAGGCAGGTCTTGTCATCTCCGACAGGGCCGTCTATGAGGGCATGTCAAAGGTCCGCTGGCCGGCCCGGATGGAGCTGCTGTCTGAAAAACCTGTATTCCTGCTGGACGGCGGTCATAATCCCCACGGATTCCAGGCGGCGGCCAATACGATGAAGGAATTGTTCCCGGACCGAAAGATGACTGTGCTGATGGGCGTCATGGCGGACAAGGACCACGGGGATATGATCCGTCAGCTGCTGCCTCAAACAAAACGCTTTATCACCGTTAAACCAGATTCGCCCCGGGCAATGAGTGCTGAAGCGTTGGCCGAGGAAATACGTTCGCTGGGAGGAGAGGCTGAACCGGCGGCGAACGTCCAATGCGCGGTCAAAAAGATGATGGCGGAGGCTCAGCCCGAGGACGTGCTACTGGCCATAGGGTCTCTATACATGTCCGGGGACGTGCGCGCGGCCATGGGGAGGAAAGAGTAGATGAACATTCGTTTGGTTGCATTGGACATAGACGACACCTTGGTGGATCATTCTTCCATCATTCCCCAACGTTCCCTGAAAGCACTGCGCAAGGCGCAGGAGCAGGGCGTAGAGATCGTGCTGGCCACGGGACGAGGTTATTTGGGTACGAAAGCCATCCGGCAGCAGCTGGGGGAGGGGTTTCATTACATCATCTGCTTCGGCGGCGCCCTGGTTGCGGATTATGATACCGGATCGCCTCGCATCCATCGTTTCCTTGCTGAGGACGATGTAGCAACCTGCATCCGTATCGCCAACGACCTCGGACTCCACGTACAGATCTACCAGAGGGATGAAGTCGTTTTCCAACACATGACGGCGTTCGCCGAGCAGTATTGCGCATACCAAAAGCTGCCTTGGAGAATTGATGCGGAACTGCTGGAACACGATCTCAGCCGTGTGCCAAAGGTGCTGATGTACGCTCCGCCGGAACAGGAGGCAGCGTATAAACAACTGGTGTCGGAACGGCTGCCCAGGCATCTGCATGCCCTGGGCTCCAAGCCTGGATTCATAGAGATCGGCGATATCGGCGTAACGAAGGGTTCAGCTGTGAAAGCTCTGGCAGAGCAGCTGGGGATCGACCGATCTGAGACCAGTGCAATCGGCGACAACACCCTGGATCAGGATATGATCGAATGGGCCGGCGTCGGCTGCTGTGTCAGGAACGGCAAGGAGGGCGTACAGGCGGCGGCCGATATGGTTATACCGGCGCAAAGCGAAGAGGGCGTAGCCTGGTTTTTGGAAAGGTATGTGTTAAAAAGTCAAGATTGAACGCTGACCTTGTCGGAAAAGTCCGGCGTATAGGCGAAGGAGGCGGACAGGGCATCCTGGATATACACACGGGTGAACCCCAAATCCATGCAAGCGATAACGGCGCTTTCATATTCCCGGCTGGTCAATCGTCGATTCAACGGTGCTTTGCCGTCCGGCTGGGGTGTGAACTGATGCATTAAAGAAAGATAAGTGTCCGTCCCGAAATTATCTTTGACAGCGGACAATACGTCACGGGTATCGAATACGCAGCCAGGCAATACAAGGTGTCGAAGAAGGACGCCTTTTTTTGCGTGGCCGGTTTCATCCAACTCCAGCTGTCCGCTGACCTCCAGCATGCGGCTGATGGCCGCCAGTGCGGTGTCAAAATACCGTGGGGCAGAGGAAAAGCGATCCGCCAGCCGCTGATCGTGGTATTTGAAGTCAGGGAGCCAGATATCCACATAGTATTTCAACTTATCCACAGTATCCACAGACATATATCCGTTGGTGTTGTATATGATGGGAAGGGATAAACCGTCTTTCCTGGCAAGGTCTATAGCCAGCAGGATGTTCGGCACATGGGGCGTCGGCGTGACGAGATTGATGTTTTCAGCCCCCATATTCTGCAGTTCGAGCATGGCCGCAGCTAAGGCCTCCGGCGTGAATATCTGGCCGAGCCTGCCGGATTGGAGGACTTTATTCTGACAAAACACACATCTTAGGTTGCATCCGGAGAAAAAAACTGCGCCGGAGCCGCCGGGTCCGCAGATGCAGGGCTCCTCATACCGGTGCAAGCCTATCCGAGCGATGCGCATGGTATCGTCGCAGCCGCAAAAGCCGCGCTGGATGTGCCTGTCTACGTTGCAAAAACGGGGACAAAGATTGCAGCTCATGGACGCCTGCCGCAAACGAAATTGCGCTCCCAGTAGGCCTGATGAAGATTGCTGCGGGCAACCTGACCTTTGGAGGAAGAAGCGTGGATCATAACGCTGCTGCTGATGCAGATGCCGGTATGGTTTACGGAGCTGCTGGAATCGCTTTTGAAAAACACCAGATCTCCGGCTTTCAAATCGCTCATGGAAGTGATCAATTTCCAGCTTCCGTTCTGGGAATAGCCTCGGGAACTTTGACGGCTGACGCTGTGGCCGCTTTGCTTCATGCAATAGTACACGAGACCGGAGCAATCGAAGGAATCCGGCCCTTCGGCGCTCCATACGTAGGGCTTGCCCAACTGATCCTGTGCAGCGGCGACGACGCTGGAATAGGTCTTTTTGCCGGAAGAGGAAGAGGATGTCTTGGCGGCCGTCGGTTTAGGCGTAGCCTGGTTTTGGTTTCCGCTGTTTTGAGTAGCTTTGGGGGTGACTTTGCCTGTGGCTTTCGCCGTTTGACCCGAACTGGTGCGTCTGGCGGTTGCCCGGGGCGTAGGCGTGTCCGTGGGCAGCGCCGGTAAAGCCATGGCGTCCTCAGAATACAAGAGGCTCCATGCCTCATAGTCCAGCTCGCCGTGTACGTCCAGCCCGTTGATGGCTTGGAACTGCATGACGGCCTGTTCCGTGTTGGGTCCGAAATAGCCGTTGATCCGGTCGGAATAATATCCAAGCTCAGTCAGACGTTGCTGCAAACGAAGCACGTCGGTCCCGATATCCGAGCGCTTGATGCGGTAAGTCTGAGCGTCATCGGCATACAATGAGGTCTGTGTGCTGCCGTCGGCTATCCCCGTCTGAGCCATGTTGCAGGCGCGCTGGAACAAAACGACGGCGCTTTCGATGGACTCGTTGAATTGCGAACCGGGCAGATCGGAATCCAGATACCCAAGATCGGTCAACCGCTGCTGTAAAGTGATCACCGAAGCATTGTCGTCACCGAGACGCAGCGTGGTATAGGCAGAGAGGGTCACCACGTCGGCAGGCGGCGTAGTCGGCGCCGCAGAGGGGACGTGGGTGGGAGAGGCCGTAGCAGCCGGCGTGGGGGAGAAGGTGAACACGGTCGGCATCACCGTGTCCGTAGGAACGGGGGAGGCAGCGTCCGCCAAAGAGCTGACGGACAGGATATTTCGGGAGATCAGGGGCACAAAAATGAGCGCCAAAAGGACGCCGAACAAAAGGACCCCGATCAGGATCCGCGGCAGAATATGCACATAGGGGAGCTTGCGCCGTTTCATTGTATTCCTTGCCTCCATATCAGTATACATGACTCGCCCTTTTTCGTCATGTCCAAAGTTTGAATTTTTTGCAAAAGGTTCCCATAATCCTGATTGTGTGATATACTGCATATGGAAAAGTATGGCTATCATGAATGTTGTACAGGTACGGAAAGAGTTTGCCGACAGGCTCCTGTTTTCCGATATATCGTTTGAAGTCGGGCCGAAGGATCATATCGGCCTCATTGGCGTTAACGGCTGCGGAAAATCCACGTTGATCCAGATGATGTTGGGCGCTGTAAGACCGGACGGCGGATATATTTCCACCAGTCCGCAATGCACCGTAGCCTGTGTGGAACAGCTTCCGAAGCTGTCGGAGGACGTGACCCTATATGAGTTTGTACTCTCGGCCCACGAAGAGCTGCTTTCATGGGAGAAGGAGCTAAGTGAGATCGCTGTGCGCATCGAATCGGTCGGAGACGACGAGCGTCACCGGCTCATCGACCGGCAGTATCGACTTATGGAGCGGTTCCAGCAGGAAGGCGGGCTGACCTTTCGGAATATGACCCGGTCGACCTTGCTGGGGTTGGGCTTTTTCGAAGAGGAGCTGAACCGATCCATCGTTCGTTTCAGCGGCGGACAGATCGCAAAAGCCATGCTGGCTAAGGCCATCCTGCGTAAAGCGGATCTGCTGCTTTTGGACGAGCCTACCAACAACCTGGACGTGGCTGCCATCTGCTATCTGCAGGAATTTTTGAGCGCTTATAAAGGCGCATATGTGCTGGTTTCCCACGATCGTGCGTTCCTCGACGCTTCGGTCAACCGGGTGCTGGAGCTGGAAAACGGCCATCTGATCGCTACCCGCGGCAACTATACGCGGCACGTGGAGCTAAAGATGGACGAACGACAGATCGCAGAGCGCCGGTATCAGCAGACCCTGAAGGAGATACGGCGGATCGAAGGCATAATCGCCCAGCAGCGACGCTGGAACCAGGAAAGGAACTATGTGACCATCGCCTCCAAGGAAAAGCAGATCGAGCGTTTGAAGGAGGGATTGGTGCCACCCGAGAAGGATCCGGCTTCTATTCACTTCCATTTCCGCGGGGCGGAACCCTCCGGAAACGAGATCATCGACGTGCGGGATCTGGGCGTGTCCTATGGAGACAAGAAGGTTTTTGAGCATGCCGATTTGCTAATCTGGAAGGGACAGACGGTCTGTCTCGTTGGCGCCAACGGATGTGGGAAATCCACCTTCCTGAAGGTTCTGACGGGGCAGCTTATGCCCACGGAGGGACATTTCCGCCTGGGCGCTGGCGTCCGGCTGGGATACTTCCAGCAGAACACAGACAACCTGACGCCGGAAAATACCGTTCTTGAGGAGATGCAGAACGCTTTTCCGCATGCTGTGGAAGGGGAGCTGCGCAATTATCTCGGCGCGTTCCTGTTCCGCGGGGACGACATCTATAAACGGATCGGTTCCCTCTCCGGCGGCGAACGCGCCAGAATCAAGCTCTTACAGCTGGTTATGGGCGGGGCGAACGTACTGCTGTTGGACGAGCCCACCAACCACTTCGACATCGCCAGCTGTGAGGTGCTGGAACGGGCGCTGGAGGCATTCGGCGGAACGATATTGATCGTAACGCACGACCGATATCTGGTGGAGCGCATGGCGGACCGGGTGGTGCTGCTGGAGAAGGAAGGCTTCGTGGAGCCGGAGGAAGGCGAGGAGAGCGTTTTCGACCGCCTTAAAAGCCAGCCCTTGCATCAGAAGCGGGAAAAACAACAGCAGGAGAAACAGAGCAACTATTACCTCAGGCAGAAGGAGTATAAGGCGGCTCTGGCTGCGGCTCGCCAGGAGATTGTCAGGCAGGAACGAGCCATCGAAGAAAACGAAAAGGCTCAGGCGAAGACCGAAGCGGATATAGTTCAGGCGGAAACAAGAGGAGATTTTGAAGAGATGCAGCGGCTATGCGTTGCATTGGGTCAGCTTCAAAATGAGGAGAGCCAGCTCTATAAAGCGCTGGAACGAGCGGAAAAAGAAAAGGCAAAGTTGGAGAAGGAGGGCGAAGCATGAACTGGGGCGGCTTTCCCGTGGCGTTTCGATTCCCTGTAGAAGATTTTTCCAGGGAGACCAAAAAGCGGTGCTGGTCCTATGTTTTGCCGGCGCTCGCATATGCTGATTTAACGGACAGCACGCTGCAGGAAGCTGAATCGGCAGAGCTGTTCGATCCGGATCGTCTCATTTACATTGCCATCATCGCGCCGAAGGCCATTACCCCCAGCCGGAAAAACAGTCTTCTCTGGCGAAAGGACGGACGGCTGATGAGCGCTTTGGTGCTGCATGTGCCCGTGGTGCAGGAAAACTATTTAGAGCTGTACACCAGCGAGAGGACGTTGGCTGACATCGTTTCGGATCGGAGTATCATATCACATGAGGGAGCTGAGGGATTGTTTCCCGAACGCATTGAATTGCGGAAAAAAACACCGTTCCACAGCAGGGCACTTATCCTTCCGAGAGGGGATCTGCCGTTTAGGGAACGAGATGCTCTTTGCCGTGAGACCATGCGGGAATTGTATGCAAAGGATGAAGGGCTGTATTTGAAAATGCTGCCCATGAGTCCCGGCGGTGAAGGTTCCGTGTATACCTCTGTCGCGTTCCAGCATGGAAGAATTTTCTCGGAGATGATCCCGGATGCGTCCGGCGAAAAGCATCGGTGCCTCTTCGGCGTGCTGCCGGGACAACGGATTCTGATCGACGGGTTCTCCGTGCCGGATATCGGGGCTCCTATTGACGAAGGATACGGTCTGGGACGGGCTATTCGCATAGCGAAGGACAGAGGGTTTCCAAGCGTATACCTATGCGCTGCCGGGCTGAATCCGCCGGCGAACGAAGCGAAGCCCATGGAGGATTTGGAGTTTTTGTACGATCTTTCCCGGCAGCTGCGCTTGTTTGACAAAGTGATCCTGACCCAATACGATGGGAACGGACGGATCAAAACCGAGGACATCGAGATAGACAGGAGGGATAAAGGATGCGTATCGTCGATATTATCGAGAAGAAGCGCGACGGCGGAGAGCTGACCCGCGAGGAGATCGAGGAACTGATCCTTGGCTATGTGCAGGAGAAGGTACCCGACTACCAGGTGGCTGCCTTTCTCATGGCCGTGGTATTCCGCGGCATGACGGATCACGAGACGGCTATCCTTACCGACGTGATGATGCACAGCGGCGATACGGTGGATCTGTCTC
>JAZRUD010000051.1:0-1055 GCA_045652385.1 Clostridia bacterium | reverse complement strand
AGCCGCCGGGCCGCCAGGATGGCCTGGTTCTCCCCGCAGCCGCCGCCGATGGTCCCGGCCGAGTTCCCCGCCCTGTCCGCGCCCATGAGGGCCCCGCCCTTCACCGGCGTGGACCCCTTTGCGGAGGGGACCAGCAGCAGCGTGGCGGGCCGGGAATCGTCCGCCAAAAAGTGCAGGGCGTTCAAATCGGTGTTCTGCTGGGGCAGCAGCCCTGCCGCCGCGGGTCGGGCGTGCCGGGCGGCGATCAGCTCCCCCAGGATGGACACGGCGATCTCCGCCGGGGTCACCGCCCCGATGGAAAGGCCGATGGGGGCGTGGACCCGTTGGATGCGCTCCTGGTCGTAGCCCTCCTCGCGGAGCAGCTCGAAGAGCCCCGTCACCCGCCGATGGGAGCCGATCATGCCCAGGTATCTGGGCTCGTTTCCCTGCAGCAGGTATTTCATGCAGGTCACGTCGTCCCTGTGGCCCCGGGTCAGCACGCACACGAAGCCCCCCGCGCCGATGTTCAGCCGGGGCAGAGCGTTGTCGAAGCTGTCACAAAGGACCTCCCGGGCCTCCGGGAACCGGGTGTAGCTGGCGAAGGCGGGCCGATCGTCCACCACCGTCACCGCAAAATCCACCCGCCGGGCCGCCTCGTAGAGGGCCAGCGACACGTGGCCGCCGCCCAGCAATATGAGCCGTTCCGGGGGCAGGAACCGACGGATCACGGTTTTGCCGTTGACGGTACGCGTGAGATCCGCCTCCTGTCCGGCCTGGACGGCCTCCAGAATGTCCTGAAACTCCTTACGCATCCCGCTGCGCCTCGTAAGCCTTCATGGCGTCCAGGGTGTCCGAGAGGAGCTGTTCGAGGGGCCAGCCGAGCATGTCCGCCCCCTTCTCGATCACATCCCGGGAGCAGCCCGCGGCGAAGTTCAGGGTCTTATACTTCTTCTTCAGGGACTTGAGGCTCACCTCGCCCACCTGCTTGTTGGGGTGGATGAGGGCCACGGCCCCGATGAGGCCCGTGAGCTCGTCGGTGGCGTAGAGCACCTTCTCCATCTCATGCTCCGGCTTCA
>JAZRUD010000050.1:0-4333 GCA_045652385.1 Clostridia bacterium | reverse complement strand
TACAAAAAGGACCCGGAGCAAAAGCACCACCTGCTGATCGACGAGGAATCCGCCGCCGTGGTGCGGGAGGTCTTCGCCCTGGCCCTCAAGGGCTACGGCCCCGCCGTCATCGCCAACAAGCTTAGGGAGCGGAAGATCCAGCGCCCCTCCTACTATATGCATACCCACGGCCTGGAGCTCTACGCCACGGACCTGGATCGCCCTTACGACTGGGCCCCCCGGACGGTGGCGAAGATGCTCTCCCGGCCGGAGTATCTGGGCCACACCGTGAACCACCGGACCGACAAGGAGACTTACAAGAGCCCCAAGGTCTACTGCACCCCGGACCAGTGGCAGATCATCGAGAACACTCACGAGCCCATCATAGATCAAAGCACCTTCGACGCCGTGCAGCAGATCCGCAAGACCGTCCGCCGCACGGACACCACCGGCGAGCCCAACGTGTTCACGGGGCTGGTGTTCTGCGCGGACTGTGGCGGCAAGATGTACAACCACCGGGGCATGGCCAAGAACCAATGGCACACCTTCACCCCCGACCCCGTGACGGGGCTGCTGCCCGCGGACTCCTACCAGTGCCGGACCTACACCATGTCCTCCAGACGGGAAAATAAGACCTGCTTCTCCCACTACATCACCACCCAGGCCCTGCGCTCCCTGACGTTGGACGCCATCCGCACCGCCGCCACCTTCGCCATCCGGAACCGGACGGAGTTTTTGCGCCGGGTCCGGGAGGCCTCCGCCCTGCGCCAGACCGCCGACGCCAAGGCCGTCCGCCAGCGCATCCGCAAGGCCCAGAAGCGGATCGACGAGCTGGACCGGCTTTCCGTGAAGCTCTACGAGGACTACGCCCTGAACCGCCTGCCCCTCGCCCGCTATGAGCAGATCGCCGCCCGGTACGAAGCGGAGCAGGCGGATCTACAGAAGGCCCTGGCGGACGACCAAGGGCAGCTTGCCGCCTTCGACAAGGACACGGACCGGGCGGAGCAGTTCCTGTTCCTGGCCAAAAGGTACACGGATTTTTCGGTGCTGACCAACGAAATGATCCTGGAATTCGTGGACAGGATCCTGGTCCACGGCCCTCGGCGCGTGGGCGGCATGAAGATCCAGCCCGTGGAGATTATGCTCAAGCACATCGGCAAGGTGGATCTGCCCGAGGAGGAGCCGCCTGTCCCCCTCACCGAGGAGGAGCTGGTCGCCGAGAAACGCCGCCGCCGCCGGGAGTACGACCGCCGCTACTACTACGAAAAGCGCAAGCCCAAGATGGAAGCACAAAAGGCCGCCCTGGCCCAGCCGACGGAGGACGACGCCGATACCGACGAACAGGCATAGCACGCAGCCCCGCAGGGAAAACGACCCTGCGGGGCTTAACGTGTTTTGGGTGAAATCTTTACTTTTCTTGCAGAAGATAGTGAAATATCTTTACTTTTTCAAGAAGAAAGCATATACTATGTAAAGATAAAGGAAGGAGCAGAGCCATGATCTCCTACGAGGGCTTGCAAAACCAACTGCAGCAAAAGGGCATCACTCGGAGCGATCTCGTCACCGCGCTGGGCATTTCCTCCCGGACCATCGCCAAGATCGCCAAAGGCGAAAAGCTGTCCCCCCGGACCCTGGGGCGGATCGCGGAATATCTCGAATGTGACCCGGCTGCCCTTTGCCGGGAAGTTTCGGAGAACATCATCCTGCAAACTCTGCGGGACGAGAAGGCCGGGCGTGTGTCCGGCGGCCTCTATCACGAGCTGCAGGTACGGATGACCTACAACTCCAACCACATTGAAGGCAGCAAGCTCACCGAGGACCAGACCCGGCTGATCTTCGAGACCAACACCATCGACGTGGGCGACGGGGTGCCGGTGGACGACGTGCTGGAAACGGTCCACCACTTCCGGGCCATCGACTATGTGATCGACACGGCGGAGGAAGAGCTGACGGAGACCATCGTCAAGGAGCTCCACTACATTCTGAAGCACGACACCCAGGACGCCCGGCTCCCCTGGTTCGCCGTGGGCGACTATAAGCAGCGCCCCAACATGGTGGGCGGCCATGAAACGGTCCGGCCCAAGGATGTGCCCAAGCGCATGAAGGTCCTGCTGGAAGGCTACAACGCCAGACCCGCCGCCACCTTAGAGGACATCGTGGCCTTTCACGCCGCCTTCGAGCACATCCATCCCTTCCAGGACGGCAATGGCCGGGTGGGACGACTCATCGCCCTGAAGGAGTGCCTGCGCCACAGCGTCGTCCCCTTCCTCATCGAGGACGCCAAGAAAGCCTACTACTACCGGGGCCTGGCCCAGTGGCAGGACCAGCCGGGCTTTCTCCTGGGCACCTGCCTGGACGGCCAGGATACCTTTATTCGGCTCCTGGACGCCCTGGGCATCCCCCATGCGTGACATTATGTAGGTTTTCTTTTACAGAGAGTACGGTATACTATGGCATCCCGTCATTTAGTGAGAGCTAGTCAGGAGGCTTATATGGAAAACATACCGAAAAGAATGGACGAAGCGCAACGAATCGTTGAGCAGTTGCTAAATAGCCAGCAATACACGTTCCGGGGGCTTATTCCTTCAATGTTGGAAAATGTTCCGGGCGTATATGCGATCTTCGATCAGGTGACGGGAGCGACGCTGTACGTCGGCAGGACAAAGAACATCAGGCGTCGGCTCTACACCAATCATTTGATGGGGCCTGAGACCAACGCCCGACTAAAGAAATACCTGTATAAGGACTCCGACCGTCCGGACATTCCGGATATGGTCGCTGCCAAACAGTATCTGATCGACAACTGTTATTTTCAATACATTCGCGTGGATGAAATGGTTAAACGCGGACAGATAGAAGGACTCTTAAGCTATCTGTTGAATGTCACCTATATCCACGAGGAACACTGAACTAAAAAACCATAAAGCCCCAAGTCAAGGGTTACTCCGCCGAATTCTCCACGATCCAGGCGAGGAGCTCCTCGCAGCTCATGGTTCCGGACGCGACGGCAAGGCCCACCCGGGCCACCTCCTCGTTGGTGGGGTGGATATGGATGCCGTTGACCTGCAGGAAGCTCAGCATCACATACATGCCGATGCGCTTGTTCCCGTCCACAAAGGCGTGGCTGGAGATCAGGGTGTACCCCAGGCGCGCCCCCTTCTCCTGCTTGGTAGGATAGAGTTCCCGCCCGTCAAAGGTCTGGTAAATATTCTCCAGGGCGGAATCCAGCAGGCCGAAGTCCCGCACTCCGGCGTCGCCGCCCGTTTCCTCCGTGATCAGCTGGTGCAGCAACAGCACCTTATCTTTAGAAAAACGTATCATTTGGCAAGCTCCAAGAAGGCCGGCTTGTATTCCTTTAGGATCTGCCGAGCAACAATGTCGATCTTTTCATCGTCCGTCAGCTCCCGGTCCGGGCCCTCTGCCGCCTGCTCGAGATCAATAAGCTTATACTTGGGCCGGTTGTTCTTAAAGATGATGGCTTCCCCATATTGATCGGCCTTCTTCGCCACGCGGGAGAAGTTTTGATTCGCCTCCGTCATGGTGGCGATGGTGTTGGTATCTATCTGCATGTCACACCTCCTATTCCCTGTTCATAGTATACGCAAATTATAGGATAAAATCAACCTATAATTTGTATGTTTTTGGTTTTGGAGGTAAAATGAATTCCCCTTGCCCCCCATTGACATCGGGCGAAACAGGGGGTATCCTCATGGATAACGACAAATCAAGGGAGAAAACGATATGAAAAACGGAAAGATGAAACGGAGGATCGCGGCGCTGGTCCTGATTCTGCTGCTGGCGGTGGGACAAGCCGGCTGCTCCATGCTCAAAAGCGGCATCCACGATCTGCACGGCAGCATCTTCGGAAACGAATACAACATCGACATCTTCGACAACATGGGCATCCGCACCCTCAGGACCCACGGGGAGAAGATCGACATCGACAACAACGTGGTGGAGGAGACGTCCTATTCCTCGGACTCCAACGGCTGGTTCACCACCAAGACGCTGAGCTCCGTCATCACCATCACCATCGACGGGAAGCAGCTCATTTCCTGCGGCGACACCTGCATCTTTTACGACACGCGGCTTTCCCCGGAGTATGAATTCTATCTGGACGACATCGACAGCTCCTCGTCGGGGATCATGGATTCGGTGCTGATCGCCGGCAAGGTGAACAGCGTCAAGAACGCCTTCGGAAAGCCCATGGTGGTGGTCATCAAGCCCCAGATGGGCGCGCCTATCTACGCCTTCTCCGGGAACAAGGTCAATTGGGAGGTCCAGGAGGATCTGCCCAAGTTCACCAAGCTGATGATCGACGGCAAGGCCCTCTATATCCACCGGGCCAACTTCC
>JAZRUD010000049.1:0-5216 GCA_045652385.1 Clostridia bacterium | reverse complement strand
GCTTCAGCTAATGAAAGCCCTCTGAGCTTGCCGCGGCCGTTGACAGCGATGAAACAATAGTGACCCGGTTCATAATAGCCGATGATCGAACGAGGATTTGCATCGCCTACGATCTTCTCCATAGTAAACTTACTCTTCACTTGTCCGTCTCGAGTGAGCAGAGCAGGGCCGAAGAACCAAATTTGATAGGGAGAAGCGGCCTCGATTTCCTCGGGCGAGTATGTTTCGGAAGATACATCGATCGTATCGAAAACGCCGTCAGGATAGAGGATAGCAAGATCATAGTCGATCTTTTTAAACCGCATAATACTAACGCCGTTGCGTACGAACCATCCGTGCTGATTGCCGTATGCGTTGAGATAGAAATCGGTGTTGATGCCGAGAATACCGCCTTGAGCTTTGGTCATTTCCCTGACCTGCTGGTTTTTTTCAAAACTGGAAGCGATGAAGGTGCGGAAGCTGTTGATGTCTTGAATGTATATATCAGCGACAGCATAGGGAACGTAGTCGCCTTTTCTGAGCTCGCTGCTGCAGTATTCGCAGTTAGGCCAGGTCTTGGAGACATGGGTGCAGCTGCGGCAATAGTACCCTTCCACCTGCGTGAGCTCTATGGCGATGTTTTCACTGCGATACTCGGTATCATTGGAAACAACCTGGTCCGGAGAGAACTTTTCGGCAAACTTGCCTTTGAGCAATCCTTTTGGTTCCGGTGTGGGTTCAGGCGTAGGTTCGGGTGTTTGTGTAGGCTCCGGCGTATCAGTGGGCTCGGGCGTTTCGTATGTGGGGTCAGTTGCGCCTTCCGTGCTTTCCAGAATGGAGGTAGGCGCAGGCGTCTCAGTAGGCACGGGGGAAGGAACATCGGTAGGGGCAGGCGTGCTGGCAGACACAACGTTGACGTTCGCGTTATTGAAATCGGTCAGGTCGATTTCCACGGGTTTCCAGGGAAAGAAGTGGAATACCTGTGCACAGACGAAATATGCGAGAATACAAAAGCCGCACAGATCCAGGATGACCATGCGCAGGATGCGTTTTTTGCTCGACGATCTCATGACAGTTATTTATCCTTCACAAAAACAAATTTGCGCTGGAGCACGAAGCTCATGGGGTAGACGATCAGCTGTACGATGGCATAGGAGATCCATTCCGGTATGCCGCAGATGACGGCAAAGAGATACAGCAATCCGTAATGACATCCGAATATGAACAGCGCCAGCACCGCATAGCGGAGGAAGCTGGTTTTGTTGGCCGCCTCAAACACCAGTTGCTTATTATACAGGTAATTGAATATTGAACTCATTACCCTGGAAACAGCGGTGGAGAAGAGGATGGAGGAAGCCTGGGCCCAGTTCTTTGTGAGCCAAATCAAAAACAGGAATATGATATATTCCAGCAAAAAGCTAAGAATAGAGGAGCTGACGAACATAAGGATCATCTTATAGATGCGCCAGCCGTCCCGAAGCGCCCGAAAATGAGAAGATGAGTTGTCTTCGATATATACGGTCTCAATGGGTACTTCCACAATGGGGATCAGCTCACGGCAGCAGTAGAGGAGCTGACTGATCTCATATTCGTATCGATCGCCCTTCAAAGAGAGCATATGGGGGATGTTTTCCCGGGAAAAGGCGCGAAGGCCCGTCTGCGTATCATAGACTTTGACGCCGGTGGATATGGCGAACACAAACCGGGTGATGGCGTTGCCGGCGCGACTCTTGAAGGGAACGTTGCCCGTGAAACGGCGTGAGCCGGTGACGAGGGCATCTCGGTGGGAGCGGAAAGCATCCGCTACTCGAAGTACGTCGTCCGGCAGATGCTGTCCGTCCGCATCCACCGTAATCACGCCCTCTTCATCGGGGCAGTTGTCATAAACGTATTGAAAAGCCGTCTTCATGGCGGCGCCTTTGCCTCGGTTTACCTCATGATGCAGCACGGTGACCTGATCCTTTTCGGAAAGAGCGGCAAACAAAGGCTGACAGCCAGCGCTGCTGCCGTCATCCACGATCAAGATGGGAAAATCGGTCTTTGAGATCAGGGCATCCACCACACCGGTCAGCTTTTCGTCTGGCTGGTAGGCAGGGATCACGATTATCATATTATGGTATGTCTCCTAAAAAACTTTCCTCATTATACCACAGAGCCCCAAAAAAGAAAGAGGAAAAAGCAGGAACATGTCACAGATTTGTAAACTGTTTGTAATATCAAGGGATATTGGGTAGAAAGAATACCCCTTCCAGTATATGATATCGTTAGTAAACAAGGAGAAACAGTATGGGCAAAGCTACCAATAAGAATAAACGCATACAAACCATCGCCATCTTTAGCGCCGTTGCCATTTTGGCTGTCGCGCTGGGGGTATTGCTGGGCGGAAAGATATCCGGTGTGCTGTTTTCGGGACAGGATCTGTTCACGAATGACGACAAGACTGCCCAGGCGACAGCCGTTCCTGTACAGGTGACTTCGGCGCCTATAGTCGTGCCTACCGCCGTTTCCGACCAGACCGAACCGCCTATTTCACAAATGACGCCGGCGGCGACAGCGTTAGCCGAAAGCACGCCGGTGGCTATGGTGGATCCCTATGAAGAGCTGTCCAAAGAAGCCGACACAAGCATGATGAACGGCATCGTGAACATTCTGTTCATCGGCGTGGACTACGAGGCGGCTCGTATCGATAAGAACTGGGCAGGGAAAAGCGGCAATTCCTTTCACTCGGACGTGATGCTCGTCTGCGCCGTCAACTTCAATGAGAATCGTGTAGATCTGATCTCCCTTCCCCGGGACACCTATGCGAGCATACCCGGCGTGAACGGGGTATACAAGCTGAACGCTGCGCTGAACTGCGGTACCGACGGAAAGAATTACGGCCTGTTTTGTGAGAACGGGGAGGGATTCGACAAGGTATGCGAAGCCGCCGAATGGATGCTGGGAGGCATCGACGTGGATTATTATTACGCGGTCACCATGGAGTCCGTCAAACAGATCGTGGATATCGTAGGCGGCGTCTGGTACAATCTTGAGGGTGATTTCGACAACGGCGGCCGATACTACAAGGCAGGGTTCCAGTTTATGGACGGGCAGGCCTGTCTCGACTATATGCGGGTCCGTAAAGCCGGCCACGGCCAGCTGCCCACCGGTGACAGCAACCGGGTCAACCGCCAGAAAAATATGATGGTGGCCATCTTCAAAAAGATGAAGGAAGAGAACATGGTGCTCAAGGTACCGGAACTGTTAGCAGCCTTTGACGGGGCTCTGTTCACCAACTGTACCCCGGCACAAACCGCTGCGCTGGCGCTGTTCGGATACAAGCTGAATCCGGATGACATCGGCGCGCATTCCATGGGCGGAGATTCGGCGACCTTGTTCCATTGGAACTTTATCTTCACAAATCAGTCGGAGCGGGTCAAGCTGATTAAAAAGATCTACGGAATAGACATCAAGACCTATCCCAAGTATACCCTTGCTTACGGTCGTTACGAGTGGTGCAAGATGCTTCAGGACCAGTACATGGATATATGTGATCCTCTCAAAACTTATGTTCAGAAACTGATCGATGAGGACGATAAACTCCCGGAAACTACCGCTACGCCTAAACCGACGGCGACGGCTGAACCGGATAAGACGGAACCGCCGCAGAACACGAACCCGCCGGAGGAAACGAAAACCCCCGATAACACCCAGCCGCCCGAAGAGCCTAACCCGACGGATAACGACGGGGATACGAGCGATGCCGATGGCCAGGATGCGCAGGTCCCCGGCGCGTATATCCGCTATCTGAGCGGAGAGACGAGGAAATACACCAAGGAACAACGCGCTCTCTTTTCCGATTACAAGACGGCCCTGAAGGAACTGAAGGACCTGTTCAGCACCGCCGACAAGGAGGCTAAAAAAGCCGCCAACCGCAAAAGCAACTCGTTGAACAGCGTTTCCAACGAACTGTTGAATCAGATGATCAAGGTCCAGGACCTGGCTATCTCTGTGGCGAAGACCTTCGATTATACCAAGGTCAAGAATATCGGCGTCACATGCTATCCTAATTCTACCCACACCAATTCACCGTGGGGTTTGAATTTCTGGGATAACAAGAAATATAACGCTGTCAAGGTCAACTTCAACTGAACCTCATCACAAATAAACAAATGCTTCGTGCTGTATAAGCGCGAGGCATTTTTTGATTGCTTTTTCTGTCTGTGGTGCTATGATATGGCTATACGGCGCAAGGAAGGAGAAAACGATGTCGTTCGGCGTACTCGCAGGGATCGCTCTGGTGGTTGGCCTGGTTCTGGCGGTAGGCCTTCTTTCCGGGCGACGGGTGAAGGATTCTTCTGATTTTCTTTCTGGCAGCGGGAAGGCGGGGACCTTTTTGGTGGCCGGAGCGGTCATGGGGAGTCTGGTAGGGAGTCAGGCTACCATGGGCACCGCCCAGCTGTCCTTCCAATTCGGCTTTTCCGGCTGGTGGTTCACATTAGGCTGCTGTTTCGGATGCCTAGCGTTGGGCCTTTTGTACAGCCATAAGCTCCGGAAAAGCGGCTGCATCACCGAGCTTGCCATCATTACGAAGGAATATGGACCTGTTTCAGGGACTGTGAGCTCCCTGCTCTGTTCTATCGGCATCTTTATCAGCGTCTTTTCTCAGGTCATCGCATGCGCCGGTCTGATCTCTTCCTTGTTCCCCGGCACGCCCTTATGGGCGGGAGCGTTGCTTTCAGCGATGCTCATGGGATTCTATGTGATCTTCGGCGGCGCCTGGGGCGCAGGCATGGGCGGCATTGTGAAGCTCCTGCTGCTTTGCGGCATATCCTTCATGGGATTATGTTTCATATTGTATTGGAGTCATGGGCCAATGGGCCTATGGAATGGCCTAAAGGATCTGATGATGGGTACTTCGTTGGGCATGATCCGTGAAGAGGCTTCCGGGCTTCCGAACATCACGGACACAACCGTCCTCAGGTCACAGTTCATGAGTTTAACGGCTCGAGGTGCGGCCAAGGACCTTAGCTCCGGCATCTCGCTGCTGCTCGGCGTGCTGTGTACTCAATCCTATGCTCAGGCAATTTGGTCGGGGAAGTCGGATCGGGCCGCTCGCAACGGCGCTTTGATAAGCGCTGCGGCTGCGCCGTTTATCGGCCTATGCGGCGTCGCCGTCGGACTTTTCATGCGCAGTCATTATATCCTACGGATAGAGGCGGAAGCGCTGGCGGCAGCCGGAAAAGCGCTGCCCGATC
>JAZRUD010000048.1:0-1166 GCA_045652385.1 Clostridia bacterium | reverse complement strand
CCCTCCGGGAGCGACAGGCCGACGGCACCCGCCATCCCTTCGATCAGTTCATCGTGGCCAAGACCCCGGCCGCCCGCTGGGGCACCCCCGAGGATCTCATGGGCCCGGCCCTGTTCCTCGCCTCCGACGCCTCCGACTTCGTCAACGGCCACATCCTCTATGTGGACGGCGGCATCCTCGCTTACATCGGCAAGCAGCCGTAAGCTTTCGGTCTCTTGCACGGAGCGCCACCTCGATCACATTGAAAAACGATGCTCCCTCGGCAGAACCGGGGGAGCATCGTTCTATGTAAAGGGGTTTGCTTTTGATCGTGCGGCGGCTGTCGACGCCGGCCTTCCGTGAACGCCCTGCCCGATCGACGGCGCACGTCCCACAGCAGCTGCCTTCTGCAGGAGAGAAAAGAAAGGTTATGGAATCTCCGCCACCGCCTCTATTTCCACCTGGCAGCCCTTGCTGAGGGGGCCCACAGGGAGGACGATCCGGGCGGGCCGGTGCTCGCCGAAGAAGGCGGAATAGACTTTGTTCGCCCGGTCCCACAGCTCTGCGGAAGGAAGATAGATCCGGCACATGACGACGTTCTCCTTGGCGCATCCGGCGGCTTTCAGCACGCTCTCCAGTTTTTTGAGGGCCATCTCCATCTCCGCTTCGAAGCCGCCCGCGGCGGGCAGCCCGGTGGCCGGGTCAGCGGAGGTCTGGCCGGAGACGTACAGGGTGTTCCCCAGGATCATACCGGGGGAGTAGTGGCCCCGGGGTGCGTTTTCGTTGAAGATGGGTTTCATAGCTTGACCTCCTTGAGCATATCCAGTTGTTCCAGAGACACGCTGCCCCCTGAGATCAGGAAGCAGACCTTGTCCTCCTTCTTAAACGTCAGGAGCCCTTGCAGCACGGCCCCGAGCCCGATGGCAGACGAGGGCTCGCAGAGAAGCTTCCCTTCCGTCAGCAGCAGCTTCATGCCTCTAAGCAGGTATTCGTCGTCCACCGCCGCGAACCCGTCCACGTGCTCGGCCACCGCAGGGAAGCACAAAGCCCCGGGCATGTTGGATACCAGCGCGTCCGCTACGGACCTCCCCGCCGGGCCCTTCACGGGATGGCCGGCCGCCATGCTGACGCTGTATCGGGGCAGCACCGCCGGTTCCGCGCCGTAGACCTTCGTCCGGGGCGACACC
>JAZRUD010000047.1:0-1983 GCA_045652385.1 Clostridia bacterium | reverse complement strand
TCGGGGGCCGAGCCGTGGCAGGAGACGCCGCGAACATCCACGCGAATCTCCATGCGGCCGCGGTGACCGCGATAGATACCGCCATCGGTAGGCTCGGTGGAGATCACGAACTCGATCTTGCTGCGGGCATCCTCGGGGCCGTGGAAATACTCGTTGACGATGGACTGCCAGCACATACCGTCGCAGTCCTCTTCCTGCACGGTGCCCACCACCATCAGCTTGTAGCCCTCGGGCAGAAGGCCCAGATCCTTGATGATCTTGCCGCCGTAGGCAGCGGAGGCCATACCGCCCTCCTGATCGGGGCCGCCGCGACCGTAGATGATATCATCGGTCTCGTAGCCCTCGTAGGGGTCATGCTCCCAGTTATTGATGTTGCCGATGCCCACGGTGTCGATGTGACCGTCGAAAGCGATGATCTTTTCACCGGTGCCCATCCAGCCCAGGGCGTTGCCCTCGGGGTCGATCTCAGCCTTGTCAAAGCCCAGAGCCTCCATCTCGGCGATGGTGCGTTTCACGACGCCTTCCTCCTCGCAGCTCTCGCTGGGGATGGCGATCAGGTCCCGGAGAAACTTGGTCATGGCAGGCAGATACGCCTGCGCCGCTTCTTTGATCTTCGTGTAATCCATACGCAACCTCCTACCTATATTTTGGGTACACCTGCAGTATATCACACCTGTAGGGAAATGCAATGCGATAATTCAAATTTTTTGTTTGGCAGCCAAACTGTTTTTTGATTTCAAGTCCAAGCCTTGATTTTTTCCTATGAGCCGTGGTACACTATGCACAGAAAAGTATATATCTTCGGCTGTAAGGGAGTGCTTCGCGCGCGGGCTGTCAGACCTTGTGTTTGGCCCGCGCTGTTTTTAAATCGATACTGAGAAGGAGGCTGCCATGATTCTTATCACCAACGGAAAAGTGATCACCCGGGACGCCGCGAACCCCTATTTCGCGGACGGAGCCGTGCTGGTAGACGGTCGGTATATCAAGGCCATCGGGACCCGGTCAGAACTGGAAAAGGCTTATCCCGACGCCCAGCGGGTGGACGCCCGGGGCGGGGTCATCATGCCCGCGTTCATCAACGTCCATTCCCATATCTACAGCGCCCTGGCCCGAGGTCTCTCCATCAAGGGCTTCAACCCCACCAACTTTTATGAGATTTTGGACGGCATGTGGTGGGCGATCGACCGGAACCTGACCCTCGAAGGCACCCGAGCAAGCGCCTATACAACCATTATCGACGGCATCAAGACCGGCTGCACCACCATCTTCGACCATCACGCCAGCTACAAGGCCATCTCCGGCTCCCTCTTCGAGATCGAGAAGGCGGCGAAGGAATTGGGCATCCGGGCCTGCCTCTGCTACGAGGTGTCCGAGCGGGACGGGGAAAAGAAGTGCGACGAGGCTATCGAGGAGAACGCCGCCTTCATCACCCACTGTGAGAAGGACCCCGATCCCATGATCGCCGCCATGTTCGGCGGTCACGCCCTGTTCACCATCTCGGACAGGACCTTCGAGAAGATGCAGAAGGCCAACAACGGCCGCACGGGCTACCATATCCACGTGTCCGAGGGGCTCAACGACGTGTACGATTCCGCCCTCAACTACGGCACCCGGTCCGTGAACCGGCTGCTGAACAACGGCATCCTGGGCGAGAAGACCATGCTGGGCCACTGCATCCACGTGAACAGCGGCGAGATGGACATCATTCGGGACACCAAGACCATGGTCTGCAACAACGCCGAAAGCAACATGGGCAACGCCGTGGGCTGTTCCCCTATCCGTCAGATGATGGAAAAGGGCATCCTGGTGGGCATGGGCACCGACAGCTACACCTTCGACATGCTGGAAGCCCTGAAGGTGAGCCTCATCATCCAGCGGCACAACGCCTGCATGCCCAACGTGGCCTGGGGCGAGGTCACGAAGATGCTCTTTGAGAACAACGCCCTGATCGCGGCCAAGTATTTTCCCGACAAGCTGGGCAAG
>JAZRUD010000046.1:0-21127 GCA_045652385.1 Clostridia bacterium | reverse complement strand
TGTCTCTCGTTCATTTCGGCGAATTCAGCGGCGTCAAAGAACTGTCGCCGGGAGATCAATTTCGCGCTTTCGAGGAACATCGTGCTGCTGACGGTGTTTCTTGAGGAAACGCGGATCAGTTCGGGACTGGAGATGCAGATATCCACGTACCAATCGATCATGGGCTATACATACCCGAACCTTTCATCGCTGGTGGACCGGATCGGGTCGTTGGACGTAACGGAGCCCTGCCGTGGGGTGGGGGGCGCATCTGCCATCGCCGAGGGAAGCGTTGAACATACGGCGTCTGCATCGCCGAAGAAAAGGCGTGTCTGGTTCATTGCAGTGGCGGCGACGTTGGTGTTTGTGATGATAGCCGCGGCCGTCTTTTGGTCGAAAAACAAAGCTGATCAAATAGATACCGCGGCCCCTACCCCTGATCCTTATAAAACAGCATCGCCCATAACCCCGACGCCGGCGAACCCGCCTGACGTCAGGATCCTCGGCAGCACAGGGGGATACCAGCAAACCGACAGCAGCTGGACGGATCACCTGTGGGACGAGATACCGATCGCCCCGAACGATCCGCTTCCGAAAGGATACCGTGCCCTGCTCTATGGAGAGTGGGGGTACGGTTCGCTGCTCATGTTCGGGAACGATGAGGGGTCGATCCGGTTTTCCCTGACGGACGACCGCATCCCGGACGGTTTCCCCATATCGCCTATTCCCGGAAAAAGCGATCCCTATTGGAATGTGATCATGCAGTTAAGCGGCAGGGATTTACTGCATATCAACATTGAAGCGAATGAGAGGACGGCATCCTTCGCAGAGCTTCAAACCTCGATGACGCTGTTTTCCGGGGCGAACGAATCGTATTATGACGGCTTTCTCTATAGCCTGGATGACAACACGCTCATCTTTGAAATACAGCTTCCGGAGCAATTCACAACAGATGACATCCAGAAAGCAGGCGTCAATATCGGAACAGAACTATACGGCTATGTGGACAGCTATGAATTCTTTGTCGACGAACCGGCCGCGCCGCTGCCTAAGACACCGTGATTTTGTCCGTGCGATTGAACAGATAAGAAGCAGATCGTGAAGATTTGTCATTTACAATGCGGAAACAGCCTCCAAAAAGGTAAAAGGACTTAAGCCATTTACATTTTGATGTGCAAGCATTTTTAATGAAAACATACAAATCAAGGGGGACAAAGTTCAGGAATAATGTGGTACAATATTGTTGCCAGGTGCGGCGATGAAGTATTCTGATATCTGTGCTGCAACGCGTGTTTCAATGAGGTACCAGCAACGTATGCAGATGCTTTCTATTTACTCAAATACCGCATGCGCAGCATGCTCGATTCCATAAAAGCCATGGCGGCAAGATGATGCCACAGGAGGCACATGAAGCATGGGTGATCCGTTTGATTTTGATGACGACGGTCAGGTGTCCGAGGAAGAGGAGGAAGAAGCGTTCCTCATGTTCATGGACGATGACGACGATGAAGAAGAAGACGTAGGCGGCTCCCACAGAGGCGGTTGCCTGTCAGTAGTCTTGCTTGTCATAGGAGTAACGGCTGCTGCCGTTGCACTTCCATTCCTGGTATAGAAAAAGAGAGGAGGGGCCTGTGAAACGAACGATAGTATGCTTACTTACGGCATTGTTGCTGTTGACAGGCTGTACGCAAAACAATATGGATCATTATCCCCTGGACAAGGACGGTATGGAGCGGCTGCCGTATCTTCAGATCGATCAGGAGCAGGCCATGCTCATGATGGAATACGACGACGGCCACGTTATCGTGGACGTTCGCCGGCAGGATGAGTACGACGCCGGCCATATCCCCGGCGCCATCTGTATCCCCAATGAGAGCATCGGAACGGAGCCGCCGGAAGAGCTGCCTGACCGGAATCAGGTCATTCTCATCTACTGCCGCAGCGGCAACCGCAGCAAGCAGGCGGCGGAAAAGCTGGGGAAGATGGGCTACTACAGGGTCTATGAGTTCGGCGGGATAATCGATTGGAAAGGGGAGATCGTTACGACAGACACGAAAGCTGAGGCCACATTGACGTTCGACTCCTTCGACGGCGGCGGGCCGGAATACGACATCGAGCTGGATTCGGATATCGTCACCTGCACCCGCAAGAAGGAGTATCTCGATGCGAACCACGATGAACTCGACGGTGCGGCATTCAGGATCACTTACACGTTTATTGGGATGGTCCCGGGCGAAACGGCCATGACCGTGAAGGAACGTTCCCCCATAGCAGGGAATTGCGATCACAGGTATTCCGTAAAAGTCGATGAAAAACTGAACGTATCCATCGAGAAACTGGAAACCATCGACTGGGACGAGGCGGCGAATGCCATTCAGCCGGTCCCGACGCTGGTGATCGCGGCCAACGGCAAGGTGTTCTATGGGGAGTTGGAGGACAACCCTTCGGCGCAGGCTTTCATCGAGAAGCTCAGCAGCGAGGCCATCGAAGTGGAGATGCATGACTACGGCCATTTTGAGAAGGTGGGCCCGCTGCCCTGGAGCCTGCCCCGGACCGACGAGACCATCACCACCGGGCCGGGGGACGTGATCCTCTATCAGGGAAACCAGATCACCATCTATTATGATCGGAACACATGGGACTTCACCCGGCTGGCAAAGATAGGGGATGTTACGAAGGAAGCGCTTTTGGAAGTGTTCGGGAACGGAAACGTCACGGTGAAGCTTTGGATCGAATGGAGCGAATGAAACCGGAAGGCAAGCGGGTTGACGGGTTGACTCGAGGAATTCGTGGGGCTGCCTGTATTCTTCAAGACGCAGAGGCGGATGCCTGTCGATGGGCCTTCTGGATTGAAAGGATGACGGCGGCTGCCCTTGCAGTACCGATCATGATTTGAGGTACCGATATGAACATTTCAGAAAAGCTTAAAAGCGGAAACAGATATTATCTCGAAACCTCCGATACGTCGTTGCGGCTGGAAACAGCGGAGCACGGCCAGCATCCCTATGCGATCGTGGTCTGCTGCTCAGATTCACGCGTTATCCCGGAGCAAATCTTCCATGCGGCGATTGGAGACCTGTTCGTAATCCGTGTGGCGGGAAATGTCCTGGACAACCATCAGCTGGGAAGCATCGAGTATGCGGCGGGACATCTGCATTGTCAGCACATCATCGTGCTTGGGCATACCGGATGCGGAGCAGTTGCGGCAGCGTTATCCGGCGGCGGCGACGGTTTCATCCGATATATCACCGATGAAATTCTGGAGGCCGTGGGGAACGAGCGTGACCCGGACAAGGCATGCTGCCTGAACGTGGAGCATGCGGTCAAACGGCTGAAGACAGAGTTTTCGGAGCATCCCGAAATCGGGGAAGTAGATATCGAAGGCGCCGTCTATGACATCAGGACCGGCGAAGTCAGATGGCTGTAAGCATCGGTTTTTCTCGAACAAGCGCGGTTGCAAAGGATATGACCGGTACTGCCCTCTCGGCTTGACTATGCTTTTTGAAAAGGCACCCTTATTCCCGCCGCAAAAAGTGTTTCGACGAGGCAAGGATTCATAATCCCGAGCAAGAATTTCCTTCGCTATATCGAAAAAGCGCCGCCGCCATCGGCGCACAGGCGGCCTTGCCGCCTTCCGGCGCGGCTACGCAGGATAAATCGTCTCCAATTCCTCCTTTAGCATCTGTACATATTGCTCCGCCAGGGGGGAACGCTGCTGCCGCTTTTTTTCCAGCAGGATCATAGAATAGCTGATGCCCGGTAACGGCAGAATGCGCAGATGGTACTTTTCATTCATGTCGTTCGGAAGTTGACAGCCAATGGACACGAAAGTGCCCTTGCTCACCAGCTCGTGCTTGGCTGTCCGATCGTTCACCATGGCGACGCGTTTTCTGTCTATCGGAATAATATGCCGCAGGTTCGGATGGTCAAGGAAGACCCGATGGGTATAATCCACAAAAGGATAGGCAGAGAAATCCGCCGGCATCACCTTCTCCTTGGCATACAACGGATTATTCGGTCCACAGCGAAGCACAATAGGGATTTCCTTCAGCACAGTCACAGATAGTCCTTTGGTTACTGCCAAATCGGTAAAGGACGGCACATTATCCGGCATCATCACGCCCAATTGAACATCGTAGTCTGAAAGGATAACGGAGCCGAAATCCGTTCTGCCGTCGTCTGTCAGGGAGAAATCCAGCTCTGCTTCCCCCTGATACTGCAGGGACAATCGCTCATAGGCTCGAAATATGGGCTCATATGCGAAGCCGCCGATGCGAATGCGATTGACCTCGGGATTGAGGTTGATTTGCAATATCTCCTGATAGTTATCCCACATCTGACGTGCCTGCTCGATGACGATCAAGCCTTTTTCGGTCGGAACCACGCCATGATTGTTACGCCTGAAAACCACAAAGCCCAATTCCTCTTCGAGGGATCGGATGCTGTTGCTCAGATTCGGCTGTGTGATAAACAGATTCGCAGCAGCTTTCGACATGGAGCCGGTACGATAGATTTCCAGGACGTATTGCAGCTGAGAGGTGTTCACCGGTTATCTCCTCCTTATATGTGTATATGTTAATTATATCATAAAAAGGCAGCATGGTTCTGCTGCCTTTGTGAAGATACAGGGAAGGATCAGGCGGGCGGGAAGAAGATCATCACCCAGGGAATGGTGGCAATGGTCATAAGGATGGCGGGGATCCAGCCCATGCGCAGCAGGTCCTTTTGGCGATAGCCGCCCAGCTGCATCATGTACGGCACAGCCACGGTGGACAGCGGCGTCAGGTAGCTGATGAAGCAGGCGGTGCTCACCAGGTAGGTGAGGCCGACGGGATTCCAGCCGTATGTCTTGCTCAGCAAAAACACCATGGGACTCAAAGCAGTTACGAGCGCCGTGTTGCTCATGAACTGGGTCACGATGAACGATGTGAGCCACAGCACGATAACGGCCAGCCAGGGATTGGGATTGGTGCCCAGGACCTTCTGAATGAAACCCGTGATGACGTCGCCGGCACCGGAGTTGGTGATGGCCGTGCCAAGGCCCAGGGCGCCGATAAGCAGGAAGATGGGGGACAGCATGATGCCGCCGAGAGCTTCTTTCTCCGTGAGCACGCCGGTGATCAGCTCCAGCAGAGCGCCGATCACGCAGATCGCCCAGGTGGGCACGGGGATGCGGCTGCTGAAGAGCATGCAGACGACCACGGCCAGGAAGATTCCATACCCAAAGGCCTCACGCACGGGGCTGAGGGGCTTCTGCTCCTTCATGGCCACCTTGCGCGCTTCCTCGGATTGCTTGGCATCTACATCCTTGGGAGCGAACCTGGGGCAGATAAACGCGCCGCAGATGATCGCGACCAGGATGGAGGGGAATTTCACGATGAAGAAGTCAAACATTTTGGCGGCATAGTCCGTGATGCCGAAGGCCTGGAGATAGGAGTTGGTCATGATATAGTTGGACGCACCGGCGCCGATGGGCAGAGCCGTCACAGAGGTTATGGCGATCAAGGCAATGGAGAAAAGACCGGCGGCAGGGCTTTTGCCGGTCCGGTTGCAGAAGTCCATGACCAGGGGCGCGCAGATGGAAAAGATGACGATGGCGCTGGGCATGACCTGCGCTACGGCGAAGGTGACCAAACAATACCCCAGCATGCCCTTGGTGAACGAGCCGCCGGCCACCTTATAGACCAGGTTGGTGACTTTATGGATCATCTGGGTCCGATTCAGACCTGCAGCGATCACCATCATAGCTCCCATGATGATAACGGAGTTGTTGGAGAAACTGCTCAACGCCTGTTCCGGGGTCAGGCATCCTGTCACGGTCAACGCTAAAAGGCTGGTCATGCTGACGAGGGCCAACGGCCACTTGTTCAGCATATAGCAAACGATGGTGAGGGCAAAGATGATTAGACAAATGGTTGCTTGAGTCATATGCGTTCTCCTTTTCTTTATTATTACAGATGCGTTATTTCATCTGCTCTTTCACATAGTTCGGGTCGATCTGCGCAGGGATCGGGCAGGTATAGGGCGCATTTTTCGTCCGGCGTCTGAGTTCAGCCCAGGCGGCTTGCACCGTGTCCGGGCTGTGATAGAGATCGACGGCGGAACCTGCGATCACCTGACCGGCGTACAGCATGGCCTTGTGCGCAAAATCGCTCTTGCCGCAGGCCACAGCTTGCCAGGAATGGGCGACCGTGCCCGCCGGCCATGCCGCTGTCGAGACCTGGGACACGGGGCAGACCCAGCTCACGTCTCCCACATCCGATGAGGCCGGAATCGGCGTATCGCTGGGAACGTAAGGGGCAACGTCCTCCGGAATGGGGTTTTCCGCCCATTTTTGCTGCGGGAGTTGGGTCTTCATAAGGGCTTCGGCAAGGGCTCGGTCCGGTCCGTCGTTCTTCGGACAGGGTATTTCGATCAGGTTCCGATACATAACCTCATCCAGCGCCACGTTGGGAACGGTATTGCTGGTCGCCTTCAAAAATTCGATCTTCACCTCCGTGCCGGTCATGAGGGCCGCTCCGCGGGCTATGTCGTCCAACCTCTTCTGGATATCGATCACCATGGGCGTGAAGGGGGCACGAATCTGATAGAGCCCCGACGCATGGGCCTGGACCACATTGGGAGCAATCCCGCCCGCATCCGTGATGGCGTAATGAATGCGGGCCGTGGACGGGATGTGTTCACGCAGGAATTGAATGCCGATATTCATAAGCTCCAGGGCGTCCAGCGCGCTGCGTCCCCTTTCGGGAGCCGCCGCTGCATGAGCGGCTCGTCCGGTAAAGCTGTAGCGAATCATACAGTTAGCGAGGAAGGAGCCGGGCATAACGGCGTTTGCATACGCGGGGTGCCAGGTAAGGGCAAAATCCAAATCGTTGAAGCAGCCTTCCCTCGCCATGAAGGTCTTGCCGCTTCCGCCCTCTTCCGCGGGGCAGCCAAAGTATACCACCGTACCGGGAAGCCCGTTTTTCTCCAGGTAATGCTTGATGCCCACAGCTCCGATAAGCGAACCTACGCCCAGCAGATTATGCCCGCAGCCATGGCCGTGTCCGCCGGCTGCCACAGGCTTTTTCTCCGCGATCCCGGCGACTTGGCTGAGCTCGGGCAAGGCGTCGAATTCACCCAGGATGCCGATGATGGGCTTGCCCGCGCCCCAGGAAGCGCAAAAGGCCGTTTCCAATCCGGCAAGGTTCCAGCTGACAGAAAATCCGTTCTCCGCCAACGCCGCCGCTAAAATCTTCGAAGAATGCTTTTCCGTGAACCGCACCTCCGGATGATCCCAAACATCGTCGCTCAGGCCATAGTAGAACGCTGCGTTTTCGGATAAGAATCGCTGCATCTCCTGTTTGGTCATGGTGTGCCTCCTTTCGCTCGTTTCAAAGTGCTTTCACAAAAAGGACATATTTGTTACTTCATTTTCACAATATCAGATGATGTTCTGAAACGCAAAGAATTCCTCATAGCTATTAGACAATCGTATGGCGGTATAAATCATTTCGACTGCGCTTTTGACTGCGCTTTGTCTGAGCATGCTACAGTAGAGTGAGCCTTTGATACGTTCTCCATATGCTCCTAAGAAATACGATGCGCAGTTCGACAGGAGCGCATAAAGCATCGATTGCAAACGGGAGCTTGCTGTGATACTATTTACACAACAGGATCCAAAAGAGGGATTTATATGCATATCAGCAAAGTGGGCGGCGTCATTGCCGCAGCGAACAAGCGGATGTCGCAGCCGTTGCTGCAGATCGGCACGATCTCCGTGATCCGCCGCATCGTCATTACCTACCAGCAGGCGGGCATCTTTCCCATCGTCATCATAACCGGTGCGGCCGAGGAGGAGGTGAAATGGCAGCTTTCCAATTACGGCGTGGTTTTCGTGCAGAACACGGAATCGGACGACCCGGAATTGCTCACCTCCGTCAAGATCGGATTGAAGCATCTGGAAGGAAAGTGCGACCGCGTGATGTTTACGCCGGTGAACGTGCCCATGTTTTCGCCCACCACGCTGTTGACCTTGATGGAGCGGGAGGAAGACGTCGTGATCGCATCCTATCAGGGCCGAGGCGGACACCCCGTGCTGATCAGCGAGAAAGCGATACCGACGATCCTCGCGTATACGGGCGGGAACGGATTGCGCGACGCCATCGCCTCCAGCGACCTGTGGCGTGCCTGGGTCGACGTGGATGACAAGGGCGTGCTGCTGAGCGTTCACAACGTGGAAGAGCTGGAAGCCCAGCTGGAAGAGCATAACGCCGCGATCCTCCATCCCGTGCTGCACATGCGCATGGAGCGGGAAGAGCCGTTTCTGAATGCCCGGCTGAAAATGCTGCTGTTTTTGATCTCAGACAACTACAGCATCCACAAAGGCTGCGCCTGCACGGGGCTTGCGTACAGCAAAGCATGGACGATGATCAATCATCTGGAGCGCAACCTGGGGTATCCCGTTGTCAAGCGGCAGCGGGGCGGCAAGGGGGGCGGCGGGACGTCCCTGACGCCGGAGGGAGAACGGTTTTTGATGGCGTATCAGGCGTTTGAAGAGACCATTCATCAGATCGCGCAGAAGGAATTCCGCAAGCGCTTCATCGAGACGAATATCATTCGATAGGGGCTTGGTTCCCAAAAGGGAATATTGCTCTCAAACCACTCGGCTTTTATAATATATAGAGGGTTCGTCTGTTCAAAGAACAGCGAAACCCTCTGCAGAAGAAAGCGGGTGGTCTTTTTGTATCCTGCCGAAACGATCCGCGCATTGATTCTTGTGGCAGGGCTGTCACAGCGCATGGGGGAGTTCAAGCCCCTTCTGCCGCTGCGCAACAAAACGCTGATCGAAAACAGCGTGGAAAGCGTGCTGCTGGGCGGCGCGAGAACGGCCACCGTGGTGACCGGATTTCACGCGGACCAGGTGGAGGCACTGCTGCAGCGTTCCTTCGGTGATCGGGTCCGCTTTGTCCGCAACGAAGCGTATGCCGTCACGGACATGATGCGTTCCGTTCAGATCGGCGCGGCGGCACTGCCCGAGTGCGACGCATTCTTTCTTCTTCCCGGCGATATGCCGTTGATCTCACAGAGCACTTTCGAGATATTGTTGGCACAAAGAGAACGGACCAAAGCCCCTGTTGTTTTTCCGACGTTGAGAGGTCGTCGCCAGCATCCGCCGCTGATCGACGCGGCGCTGATCCCGGCCATCCTCAGCTACGACGGGGAAAACGGACTTCGCGGGCTATGGAAACGGTATGAGGACGACCTCGTCACTGTCCCGGTGGACGACGAAGGGGTTTGGATCGATATAGATACGCCGATGGATTACCGCGATTGCAAGCAAAACTATGATATACTGAAGGAGGTATGACCGAAATGGAAAAGATCAGTCAAAGCGTCGTCAAAAAAGACCACGCTGCAAAGGTCTCCGGCCGCAGCATCTACGTGTCCGACTATCCGTCGGAAGGCGTGCTCTGCGGAAAGCTTCTCCATGCGAAGGTAGCGCGGGCGAAGGTGCTGGGCGTTGAAGTGCCCCCTCTGCCGGAGGGTTACTTCTATGTGGACGCCAAGGACGTTCCGGGAGACAACAACGTCAACATCGTCCTGGACGACACCCCCGTCTACTGCCGGGAAACGGTGGAGTATATCGGAGAGCCCATCGCCATGCTGTGCGGTCCCGATCCGAAGGTGGTCGAGCAGCTGCGGGACGCCTGCAAAGTCAGCTATGAGGAGCTGGAGCCCGTTCTTGATCTGCGCACGGCCACGCAAAAGTTTTTCGATTATAACTTCGGACACGGCGACGTGGACAAGGCCTTTTCCGAAGCGGACAAGATCTACGACGAAGAGTTTGAGACCGGCTATCAGGAGCAGGCGTACCTGGAAGTCCAGGGCATGATGGCGGAGCCCGAGCCCGACGGACGCATGTTCGTCCACGGCTCATCCCAATGCGCTTACTATATCCACGGCGCCGTGATGCGGGCCCTGGGCTGCGGCCCCGCAGGGGTCCATATCAAGCAGGACGTCACCGGCGGCGGCTTCGGCGGCAAGGAGGCGTTTCCCTCCATCCTCGGCTGCCAGGTGGCGGTGGCGGCATACAAGTGTCAGAAGTCCGTCCGGTGCGTGTTCGATCGGCGGGAGGACATGGAATACACTTCCAAGCGCCATCCCTCCCTGTGCCGATACAGGGTCGCTGTCAAGGACGGCAGGGTCACGGCCATGGATATCGACGTGAAGTTCAATGCCGGCGCCTATTCCACCCTGTCCGCCGTGGTGCTGCAGCGGGGCATCATCGCCTCCCCCGGCATCTACAACGTGCCCAACGTGCGGGTCCACGGCTGGGCCGTAAAAACCAACACCTCTCCCTGCGGCGCCTACCGCGGCTTCGGCGCACCCCAGACCTTCTTTGCGGTGGAGATGATAATGGATCATATCGCGCGGGATCTGGGCGTGGATTCCCTGGCCTTCAAGGAGGCCCATCTGGTCAAGCAGGGGGATCTGACCTCCACTTGCGGCCGGTACCACTTCCCGGTGCCCGTTCCCGCCATGATCGAGGAGATCGACGCGGCCTGCGACTACCGGAAAAAGCGGGCGGAGTACGCCAAGCCCCAGACCGGACGCTATCGCCGCGGCATCGGCATGTCCATGTATTTCCATGGCGCCGGCTTCACCGGCTCCGGGGAGCGGGATCTCATCAAAGCCGTGGCTAAGCTTCGCAAGTATAAGGACGGAACGGTGGAAGTCCTTGCCGCCAACGGCGAGATCGGCCAGGGCGTCCGCACCACCTTCCCGAAGATCGTGGCCAACGAGCTGAACCTGCCGCTTGAAAAGGTGTTCTATGACCATCCGGACACGGCCAGGGTGCCGGATTCCGGCCCCACCGTTGCGTCTCGTTCCCTGATGGTGGTGGGCGAGCTGCTTCGCCGCGCCGCTATCAAGCTGCGCTCCGTATGGGTCGACGGCGAGGAGCAGGAGGTGGAAGAACGGTTCAAGGAGCCGGACTTCCTGATCCCCTTCTATATCGACAAGTTCCAGGGCGACGCCTATCCCACCTACGCCTGGGGCGTCAACGCCATCGAGCTGGAGATCGATACCTACACCGGCATCTCCAAGGTCCTGGGCGCATACGGCAGCTTCGACGTGGGCACCCCCATCGATTATAACGTGGTCCTGGGCCAGATGGAGGGCGGTTTCCTCCAGGGCATCGGCTATGCTTCCATCGAGAAGATGGACTACGACGCCAAAGGCCGTATCCGCAACAATTCGTATTCTGACTATCTGATACCCACCACGAAGGACGTGCCGAATCTGAAGTGCATGCTGCACGTGGAAAAATATCCCGATGGTCCCTATGGCGCGAAAGGCGCGGGCGAGCTGCCGCTGGTCGGCGCGCCGGGAGCCTATCTGGAGGCGGTCGAGCAGGCGTTGGGCGGCGTTACCCTCAATCACGCTCCGTTCACTGCGGAAGACACCCTTGCCGTGATCGTAAAGGAAGGAGTTTAAGATGGCTGGTATTCGCTTTATTCTAAACGGAAAAGAAGTTGGCTATGAAGGAAGCGCCGCAGACCGGCTGCTGGACGTCCTGCGGGACGTTTACCACTGCACCTCCGTGAAATGCGGCTGCAAGGAGGGCGAGTGCGGCGCGTGCTCCGTGCTCATAGACGGCGTGCTGATCAACTCCTGCTGCGTGGCCATGGGCGCCATCGTGGGAGCCAGCATCGTGACCATGGAAGGCTATCGGGAAACGGAACGCTTCGCGGCGCTGGACAAGGCCTTCGGCGAACTGTCCGCCGTCCAGTGCGGCTTCTGCATTCCCGGCATCGTTTTGGCGGCGGAAGCGCTGCTTTCAAAGAATCCACACCCCAGCGAGGATGAGATCCGCGAAGGCCTTTCCGGCAATCTCTGCCGCTGCACGGGGTACAACGCCATCGTCAATGCGGTGAACAATGCGGCAAAGGAGGGCAACGGATTATGGTAAACGGCTATATGGCAACATCTTTGCAGGAGGCGTTGGAGATCCGCGCCGCCCACAGCGTGGTCCCCTATGCCGGCGGCACCGACCTGATGGTGGAGAACCGCAAGGATGTGGACTATCTGTTTCTCGGCAAAGTCCCCGAACTGAAAAGGATCGTCGTTGACGAGGAATACGTTCGCATCGGCGCGGCGGTCACGTTTACGGAGGCTCTCGAGAGTCCCGACGTGCCGCAGCTCATGAAGGAAGCCGTGTCCCGCATCGCCGCCCCGGCCATTCGGAACGCCGGCACCTTCGGCGGGAATCTGGGCAACGGTTCCGCCAAGGCGGATTCCGTGCTCATCGAATTCGTCGCGAACGCCAAGCTTCGCCTGGTTTCGAAGGACGGCGAACGGCTGGTGGACGTGGACAGGTTCTATCTGGGCCGCAAAAAGCTGGATCTGCGTGAGGATGAACTGATCGCCGAGGTGCTTCTGCCCAAGGAAGGCCTGGAGCAGTATTCCTATGTGAAGGTGGGCGGGCGCAACGCCCTGGCCATCTCCCGGGTGTCCTTTGCCGGCGTTTTCGCCATGAAGGACGGGCGGATCGCCAACGTGGCTGCCGCTTTCGGCGCTGTGGCGGATACGGTGCTGCGCTATAAGGACATCGAAGCGACGATCATCGGCAAGACCCTCGACGAGGCGAAAGCCATGAAGGCGGAGTATCTGGATGCGTATGCCCAGCGCATGGTCCTCACCCGGGGCCGCGTCAGCGCGGAATACCGCAAGACCGTCTGCATGAACCTGCTCAGCGATTTCCTGTCCAAATTCGGCATCTGACGCAACCGGGCCGCGCAAAACTGCGCGGCTCTTTTGAAAGGAGAGAAAAATGTTTACCGTTCGCATCAACGGAAAGGACTATGAATCCGCCCATGACAAGAAGCTTTTGCGCTTTTTGCGGGACGATCTGCACCTGACCGCCACCAAGGACGGCTGCAGCGAGGGCGTTTGCGGCACCTGCACCGTGCTGGTAGACGGGAAGAAAACGAAGGCCTGCGCCGTGTCTCTGAGCAAGCTGGCGGGGAAAGAGGTGCTCACCGTGGAGGGCATCGACCCCGCGGAGATGAAGGTATACGAGCATTGCTTTGCGGAGGCCGGCGCGGTCCAGTGCGGTTTTTGCATCCCCGGCATGATCATCTCGGCCAAGAGCCTGCTGGACGTAAACTTGAACCCCACCCGCCAGGATGTGAAAGCGGCCATCAAAGGCAACCTCTGCCGCTGCACCGGATATCGGAAGATCGAGGACGCCATCCTCATGGCCGCCGACTTCTTCCGTGAAAAGAGGGCCATCCCCGCGGCAAAAACGACCCTGCACATGAACGAGCACGCCAAGCGCATCGACGCCGCCGAAAAAGTCAACGGCACCGGGCTCTATGCCGACGATCTCACGTTTGACGGCATGCTGTACGCTAAGCCCGTCTACTCCAAATATCCCCGTGCGCGGATCGACCGCGTGGACGTGTCCAAGGCTCTGGAGCACCCGGACTGCGTGGAGGTGTTGACCCGGGAAGACGTTCCCTGCAACAAGATCGGTCACATCAAGCAGGATTGGGACGTGATGATGGGCGTTGGCGATATCACGCGGTATATGGGCAACGTCATCGCCCTGATCGCCACCGACAAACAGGACAAGATGGAGGAGATCGCCGCGTTGGTCGAGGTGGACTACACGGAGCTGGAGCCTCTCACCAACCCCTACGACGCCCTTCGCGGCGACGCGCCGCTCATCCATCCCGACGGGAACGTGATGAGCCGCGCCAATCTGGTGCGGGGCAACGCGGACGAAGCGATCAAAAACTCCAAATACGTGGTGACCCGCAAGTATAAGACCTCCTGGCAGGAACACGGCTTCATGGAGCCGGAGTGTGCGGTGGCGCTGCCCGAAGGGGAGGACGGGCTGCTCATCTATACCACCAGCCAGTCCGTCTATGACGTGCAGCGCGAATGCTCGACGATGCTGAAGATCCCCGCCGAGAAGGTCCATTGCCGTGCCCCGTTGGTGGGCGGCGGTTTCGGCGGAAAGGAGGACATGTCGGTTCAGCAGTATGCCGCGCTGATGGCCTGGGTCACGAAAAAACCGGTCAAGGTAAAATATACCCGGCAGGAATCCCTGGCGTATCACGTGAAACGCCATCCGATGGAAATGGAGTTCACCACCGCCTGCGACGAAAACGGCATCCTCACCGGCATGAAGGGCATCATTATCGCTGACACGGGCGCCTATGCCTCTTTGGGCGGGCCGGTCCTCCACCGGGCCTGCACCCATGCCGCCGGACCCTATAACTATCAGAACATCGACATCTTCGGCATGTCGGTCTATACGAACAACGTGCCTTCCGGCGCGTTCCGGGGCTTCGGCGTCACCCAAAGCTGCTTTGCCACGGAGATGAATATCAATTTGCTGGCGGAGATGGTGGGCATCGATCCCTGGGAGTTCCGTCGGCGCAACGCTATCAAGCCAGGCGACATACTGCCCAACGGTCAGACGGCAGACCCGAACACGAATATGGCCGCTTGTCTCGACGCAGTGAAAGACGTATATTACGCAAACAAGTACGCCGGCCTGGCCTGCGGATTCAAAAACTCCGGCACGGGTATGGGCAAGAAGGACATCGGGCGCGTTCTGCTGAGCGTCGAGCAGGGCAAGATCCACATTCGCACCTCCGCCTCCTGCATGGGACAGGGCATCGGTCAGATGGTGCTCACAGAGATCTGCCACGTGACGGAGCTTGATCCTGCGCTGTTCGTCTTTGAAGCGGCGGACACGATACGCACGCCCGACGCCGGCACGTCCACCGCCTCCCGCCAGACGGTCATGACGGGCGAAGCGGCGCGGCGCGTTGGGGAAAAGCTCAAAGCAGCCCTGAAGGGAAAGACCCTTGCCGATCTGGAGGGACGGGAATTCCTCGGGGAATACTCCGCCAAGACGGATCCCCTCGGCGCCATCAAGGAGAATCCCATCAGCCACGTGTCCTATTCCTACGGCGCTCAGGTGATTATCCTGGACGACGACGGCAGGATCAAAAAGGCGGTGTCCGCTTTTGACGTGGGCACGCCGGTGAACATCCAATCCGTAGAGGGTCAGATCGAGGGCGGCATGGTCATGGGCATCGGCTATGGCGTCACGGAAAAGATCGAGATCGAAAACGGCGTCTTCAAGAGCAAGTTCGGGACCATCGGCTTCATGCGGGCCGACGCCGCGCCGGAGCTGGAGGTCATTCTCTGCGAACCGAAGGAGGAGGATAAACTCCCCTATTCTTTGGGCGCCAAGGGTTGCGGCGAGCTGTGCATGATCCCCACCGCTCCCGCCTGTGCCGCCGCCTATTATGCATGGGACGGCAAATTCCGCCAGAGCCTGCCCCTGGAGGATACGCCCTACCGCAGGAAAAAGTAACATCTGATCGGAAAGCCGCGGGAACGTTCGTTCCGGCGGCTTTCTTTATGTGATCAACAGCTTTGCGTAAAAAGCCGTTTGATTCTGCATGGCGACGATCTGCGCCGCGACCAGGGCGTCCTGCAGCGTTTCAGGATGCTCCGCCTGATTATAGGCCAGCGCCGCCAGCCCGTGTTCCACGCAAAGATACGGCATGGCGCAGGGCAAAATGACCGTCATCTGCTTTGCGCTTTCATAACAGGCGCGGAAGAATCGCCCCAGCTCCCTGCCGTGAAGCCCTTCCAGCCTGCCGGTCACGAAGCACCCGCGCACGGTGATATTCCTGAGCTGACGGATCTTCGGCGCGAGCGCGGAGAGCTCCGAGACGCGGACGCCCGCCATAGCGCCATCGTCGAACGCATCCGGAACGATCCGCAATCCGATGCGCAGCAGCGCGCCGTCGACGAGGGGCTCCGCATTGCAGGCCAGCAGGTCTTCCAAGCTGTTCGCCAGCCGATAGCTGTGCTCAGGCACCGTATACTCCGACACCAACGCTGCCGCGCCCTTCAGCCGATCCATGCTGTATTCATCTGTGTTCATCAAATGCACCCGCTTTCCCGGACCATATCCGCTTTCGCCGATCCCTGACAGTATACCATAAGTTTGTGTTCCGGGCGAGTATTTCTCAAGGAAACTTTCGACGCAACAGCGACCGTCCCGGCGCGATCGCGGCGGAGCAGCCGCAGCCAGGGAATTCGGCTGTCCCATGCTGCGCCGGTTATGGGCAAAGGGCGGGGGATCGACAAAGGCTTCGGCTATTTCCGTAATAGTTCTTGCCGCCTCAGGCGTTTTTGTGTACAATGAGAGGGCGGGAGGAACAGCATATGCGGCGTGTTTCGGAAGAAAAGAAAAAACGGATCTTCGAGATCATCCAGATCGGCAATCAGGAGGATGCGCCGAGCCGGATTTTTGATATATTTATCGTGACGGTGATCGTTTGCAATATTGCCGTCCTGTTTCTGGAAACCTTTGACGGACTGAACGCGTTCCGGGGCCTCTTCGGAATGATCGAAAACGTGACCGTCGCGATCTTCTGCGTCGAGTACGCGCTTAGGATCTGGACGGCGGATCTGCTGTATCCGGACGCCTCCCGGCCCCGCGCGGTGCTTCGCTTCTTATTCTCCTTCGACGGGATCGTGGATCTGCTCACCATTCTGCCGTTCTTCTTCCTGTCCGGGTTCGGAGCGTTTCGGATCCTCCGCGCAGCGCGCATCCTGCACCTGTTTCGCATCAATACAAAATACGATTCCTTCCAGGTCATCTCATCCGTCGTCAAGGAAAAGAAGAACGCGATCCTGTACTCGGTCTTTATCATTCTGGTGCTGGTCCTTGCCGCTTCGCTCAGCATGTACAGCGTGGAGCACGCGGCGCAGCCGGAGGTATTTAGGAACGCGCTGTCCGGCATCTGGTGGAGCGTTTCCACCGTGTTTACGGTCGGCTACGGGGATATCTACCCGGTGACGCTTCTGGGGCGGATCATGGGGGTGATCATCACCTTCCTCGGCGTCGGCGTCGTGGCGATTCCCACCGGGATCCTTTCCGCCGGCTTTGTGGAGCATTACACGCGCCTGCAGCGCATGCAGGAAGCGGCCGAGTACAAAAAGAGCACGGCCGCGATCCTGGTGGAGGCAGAGTCGAACTTTTCTGGGCGGAGCATCAAAGAGGTGGAAACCATGCATCAGATCTGCGTCACAGCATTGATCCGCGGCGATCTGGTGGTGATCCCGGAGGAAAACGTTAAGGTCCAGGCGGAGGACATACTGATCTACATGAAGCCATAAACAGCCCTCCAGTCAGCAGATAAACTATTAGGTCGGATATCAGGGAGCTCAAAAAGTTATACCCTGAGGCAAGTCAGGGAGGCCCTTTTCTCTTTTCACAGGCCGTTTTTTATGATATATTATTTTTGATCGAAGGTGCGGCGACGCAGCAGACAGGGGCGCAGGGCCATACGCTTCGGAAAAAGCAGATGATTAGAATTATATTTGTATGTCACGGCAATATCTGCCGAAGCCCCATGGCGGAGTATGTGATGAAGGACATGGTGCGCAAAAGAGGTCTTGAAAGCAGGTTCGAGATCGCTTCGGCAGCCACCAGCCGAGAGGAGATCGGGAACCCGGTTTATCCGCCCGCCAGGCGAAAGCTGGCTCAGCATGGGATCGGCTGCCTGGGGCATCGCGCCCGACAGATGACCCGAGAGGATTACGACCGATATGACTATATCGTCGGCATGGACAGAGAAAACATTCGGAACATCTGCCGCATCGCCGGCGGAGACCCGATGAGCAAGGTCAGCCTCCTCCTTGACCACGGGGCCCGACCCGGCCAGGAGGTGGCGGACCCATGGTACACGGGAGACTTTGACGAAACCTGGCGGGATATTATGGACGGATGCGCCGGACTGTTGGCAGAAATGGAGGGATAAAGATGTCGGAATTCTTTGGAAAGGAAGTCCCCAAGCTGGGGTTTGGACTCATGCGGCTGCCGCGAAAGCTGGTCGCAACGGACGTAGAGCAAGTGAAGCAGATGGTGGACCGATTCATGGCAGCGGGGTTCACCTACTTTGACACCGCTTTCGTTTATCCGGGATCGGAGGCCGCCGTCCAAAAGGCCCTGGTGGCGCGGTACCCGCGGGAGAGCTTCACCCTGGCGACCAAGCTGAATGCCATGCTGGCACCTACAGAAAAGGCAGCGAAAAAGCAGTTCCAAACCAGCCTGGAGCGCACCGGCGCAGGGTACTTCGACTACTATCTGCTCCATTCCCTTATGGAGAACAACTATAGGAAGTATGATCGGTTCGGCATCTGGGATTTCGTGAAGGAGCAAAAAGCGAAGGGCCTGGTAAAGCATTACGGCTTCTCCTTCCACGCCGGGCCGGAGCTTCTGGACAAGCTTTTGACGGAGCATCCCGACGTGGACTTCGTGCAGCTGCAGATCAACTACGCTGACTGGGAAAACCCCTCGGTGACTTCACGCCAGAACTACGAGATCGCCCGCCGTCACGGCAAGTCGATCGTAGTCATGGAGCCGGTGAAGGGCGGGAAGCTGGCCAATCCTCCGGAGGAGGTCAGCAAGCTTTTCAAAGCATATCACCCGGACATGTCCTGCGCCTCCTGGGCCATCCGCTTCGTGGCGTCCCTGGATGGGATCCTTACGGTTCTCTCCGGCATGTCCAATGTGGAGCAGATGGAGGATAACCTGTCCTACATGAAAAACTTCCAGCCCCTGAACGAGGAGGAGCGGGCGATCATCCGGGAAGCCCAGCGCATCCTGGGAGAATCAAAGACCGTCCCATGCACCGCCTGCCGCTATTGCGTGGAGGGATGCCCGAAGCAGATTCCCATTCCGGAGATCTTCGCCGCCATGAACCTGCACCTGGGCAACGGGCAGATGGCGGAGGCGCGAGAGGCTTACCGAGCTGTCGCTACTGAGGGACATGGGGCTTCCGATTGCATCCAGTGCCGCCGATGCGAACAGGCGTGCCCTCAGCATCTGCCGATCGCCGATCATCTGAAACAGGCGGCGGAAATGTTTATAGAGAATTGAAGGATATCGCGTTCAGTAGCTTGGGACATATGGAAAAGGTTGGAGCGCATATAAAACAGGTCGACTGAACTCAAAAATAGAAGTATCTCAAAGATTGAAAGAGTATAAAAACCAGGTCGGCGAGGAGAAAAGATGGACACACAACGAAAGGTGAACAGAAAGCGCGCGGGGATCGTGGTGGATTGCCTGATGTTCTTGCTCCTGATCCTGCAAATGTTCCACGTTTTCATCGGAAACACGGTGCACGAATGGCTGGGCATCGCCTTTTTCCTGTGCCTTGTCGTCCATCTGATCCTGAAGCGGAACTGGCTGACGGGGATGCTGAAGGCAAGGGGCAAAAAGCGCAGCTTCCTTGTGAGATCCTTTGAGGGCGTGACGGTGGCGCTGCTGCTGGCGGTGATCGCGCTGATGGCGTCCTCCATGGACGTTTCCCGGCTGTTGTTTCCCCGGATCATGTTCTTCGGCAGCGCCGATCTGCATCGGTATCTGGCTACCGCCGTTCTGGTGCTGAGCGTCCTGCATGGAGGGCTGGCGCTGCTCAGGCGGTCCGAAAAGAAAAAGCCGGTGACCGTCGCTTTGATCGCCGCCGTGATCCTGAGCGCGGCGCTGGGTTTGGCGCTGGTGCCCTATCTGGACCGGCATTATAAACGGGTGGAAGTGGGATACGAGCAGGCGATCTCGGGAGAACAGCTGATCTGGACGGGGAAAAAGCCCCTGACGGTATACTTTACGCGGGTGGGGAATACGGATTTTGCGCCGGACGTGGACGCCGTCTCCGGCGCGTCGCTGCTGCTGGCGGACGGTCAGCTCATGGGCAGCGGCCGGCTTCTGGCGGATATGGTGCAGAACGCCATCGGCTGCGACACCCAGGCCATCGTGCTGACAGGGGAGAGATATCCTTCCTCCTACGGCGATACGGTCACCGTGGCGCAGCGGGAACTGCGAAGCGGCAGCCGACCGGCGATCGAGCCCGTGGACGTTTCGGAATACGACGAGATCATCCTGATCTATCCCCTGTGGTGGGGCACCATCCCCATGCCGGTGGCGACCTTCCTGGAGAGCGGGGATTTCACGGGAAAAACCATCCATCTGATCGCGTCCCAGGGCAGCAGCGGCTTCGCGGCCAGCGCGGAAGCGATCCGGGCTATCTGCCCCGGCGCAACGGTCAGGGAGGGGATCAGCGTCTATTGCGACGACATCCCCGAAGCGCGCGTGGAGATCGGCCGGTATCTTCAGTCGATCCTGCCGTAAGCGGGGGCGACGCCCTGGGACGAAGAATCAACGCGCAGAGGAGCGGACGGATGGAAGCGGAGATGAAGTTCCATCTGAAAGAGGTCCGCAGTGACGAAGGAGCGTTCATCACGATCGAAAACGGAGTGCTCACGGAGGAATCGCCGGATCATCTCATGGCGTATGCCCTGACGAGCGAATTGGATCGATCCCACCATCGACAGTTAAGGGAAGATTATCTGAACGGAGGACCAGATCATGGAGAACATAATGGAGCTGATGAGATCGCGCCACAGCGTGCGGCAGTATCTGGACAAACAGATCCCGGCAGATATCCGGGAAAAGCTGGATACATACACGGCGGAGCTGAACGAAAAGGGCGGCCTCCATATACAGATCCTGTATGATGAACCCGAATGCTTTCGCTCCCGTATGGCCAAATACGGGCGATTCGAAAACTGCAGCAACTATATCGCCATGGTCGGTCGAAAAGCACAGGATCTGGACGAACGGTGCGGGTACTATGGCGAGCTGCTGGTTCTGAAAGCTCAGGAGCTGGGTTTGAACAGCTGCTGGGTGGCGCTGACTCACGGGAAGAGCAAAGCAAAGCTTGAAGACGGCGAACGGGAGGTGATCATCATCTCCCTCGGGTACGGAAAAACGCAGGGCAGCGAACGGAAGAGCAAGCCGCCTTCCGCGGTCAGCAACATTTCAAAAGACAGTCCCGCCTGGTTCAAGCAGGGCGTCGAGGCGGCTTTGCTGGCGCCGACGGCGACCAATCAGCAGAAGTTCAGTTTCGTTTTGAAGGACGGCTGCGGGGCTGCCAGGGCCGGTCTGATCGGCGCCTGCCACAAAGTGGATCTGGGGATCGTCAAATGCCATTTTGAGCTTGGCGCAGGGAAAGAAAACTTCCTTTGGGCGGAGTAAACAGGGAGTAGAAGCGAACAGCCAGGC
>JAZRUD010000045.1:0-3199 GCA_045652385.1 Clostridia bacterium | reverse complement strand
AAAGATATAGCTGATCCTGTTTCCGAAGGTCGATTTCCAATCGGCCGGGGGACAGGCTCATGATTGCTATGCCAGCGCGAGCGTTCGACAGGACCAGGCGGCGCATCCTCGACGCGAAAATATCGCCACGGTTGAGACCTTTTCCCACAACCTCAACCAACGGATGCTTTATCAACCGAAGAAAGTGTAGTATTCTGTGCGCAGCAGGACGGCCCCGAGCCGTCGTTCAGGGAAAGGAACGGCCCATGGAAACGAAACCCTCTCAGGGGACCAACGTATTTTTGAACCGCAACTATCGGCTGGTGTTCTTCGGCGCGCTGGTGTCGGAGCTGGGGGCTATCCTCTACAGCTTCGCCGTCAGCTTCTACATCCTGGAGATCACCGACAACAACGCCTTCCTCCAGGGCCTGTATCTGGCCCTCTGCGGCGGGATGCTGCTCCTCGCCACGCCCGTGGGCGGCGTGCTGGGGGACCGGTTCAACAAGGCGAAGATCATGTTTCTCTGCGACTACATGAAGGGCGGCATCATCGTCCTCGCCACGGTGCTGATGCTCCTGTTCCGCAGCGACGACGCCCATGTCCTGATCCTGTTCGCCGTGGGCATATTGGGAAACGCCGTCAGCGGCATCTTCTCCCCCGCCGCCGGCGCTCTGCTCCCTCACATCGTGGCAGAGGAAAAGCTCCAGCAGGCCAACGCCTATTTCTCCATTAAAAGTTCCCTGCAGAGCATCCTGGGCGTGGTCCTGGCGGGAATCCTGTACGCGACGCTGCCCATCCATCTGCTGTTCTTCCTGGTGGGCGTCTGCTATATCCTCTCCGGCGTGTCGGAGATGTTCATCCGTTACGATCATAAGCCTTCCGAGGAGAAACTGACCATCCGATTGGCTCTCAGCGACATGGGGGACGGGTTCCGGTATCTGAAGACCCAGAAGGCCCTCATGGCCATGATGGCGGCCATCCTGTTCATCAACTTCTTCTTTTCCCCCGTTTTCAGCAACTTTGTGCCATACTTTGTAAAGACCGACATAGCCGCTGCTCCCGGCTACCTCTTCGACCGGTTTTTGACCCCGGAGCTCTGGTCATCCGTGTTCAGCATGGTGATCGGCGTCAGTTCCCTGCTCGCCGCAGCCATCCTCAGCGCCCGGCCCCAGGAGGATAAATGCGGCCGCAAGGTGGCGGTGCGGCTGGGGTACATCGCGGCGGTGATGCTCCTGCTGACGGGAGGCTATTGGCTGCTGGCGGACCGGGGCCTGTCCCTGAACGCTTTCCTCCTCCTGTTCTGCCTGGGCGCACTGCTCGTCGGGTTCCTGGTGGTCATGATCAACGTCCCCACCAACACGATGCTCATGCGGGTGGTGGACCGGGACAAGCTCAGCAAGGTCTCCAGCATCATCAGCATCGTTTCTCAGGGGCTGACTCCCATCGCCTCGGTCCTGGCCGGATCGGTCCTCCAGTATCTGGGCAGCACGCCGCTGCTGCTGATCTGCTCCCTGGGGTTCACCGCCACGGCCCTGTTCCTGCTGTTCAACAAACAGGTGCGGGAGATCTGAGCCCTGCCCATCGCGCAGCAACGCCGCCCGATCCTGTTCGGGGCGGCGTTTTTCTTGACAAGGTTCCTGCGAGAATGGTATGCTCGTGTCCACTTTGAGGAAAGGAGCCCTGCACATGGTCTCCCTGCTGCTGGCCGTTATCTATCTTGCCTTCATCAGTCTGGGGCTGCCCGATTCCCTGCTGGGGGCGGGCTGGCCCGTGATGCACGGCTTCTTCGACGTGCCCCTTTCCTACGCCGGATTCGTGTCCATGATCGTCTCCGCCGGCACGGTCACCTCCAGCCTCCTGTCGGAGCGGACGACCCGGAAGCTGGGCACCCGATACGTGACCCTGTTCTCCGTGCTGCTGACAGCCCTGGCTCTGCTGGGATTCTCGATCTCCACCCGGTTCTGGATGGTGTGCCTCTGGGCCGTGCCCTACGGCCTGGGCGCCGGGTCTATCGACGCGGCCCTCAACAACTACGTTGCTCTCCACTACACCTCCCGGGACATGAGCTGGCTCCACTGCTTCTGGGGCGTGGGCACCATCGTCAGCCCCTACGTCATGAGCGCAGCCCTCACCCGGGCCTCCTGGCAGACGGGCTATCGGGCCGTAGGCCTGATCCAGCTGGGCATCTGCGCCGTGCTGCTCCTTTCCCTACCCCTGTGGAAGGTCCATACGCCCGTCGGCGACGCCCAAAGGAGCGGGAAGGTCCTGGGCCTTCGAGGCGCTCTGAAGATCCGGGGCGTCCTTCAGCTTTTGCTGGGCTTCTGCTGCTACTGCGCCCTGGAGAGCACCTGTATGCTCTGGACCAGTTCGTACCTCATCGCCACCAGGGGCGTAAACCCGGAGCGGGCGGCGGCCTTCGCCTCCCTGTTCTTCATCGGCATCACCGGGGGCCGGTTCCTGGCGGGGTTCGTCTCCAACCGGCTGGGGGATCGGCTCATGATCCGCCTGGGGACGGGCGTCCTGTTTTTGGGCGTGCTGCCGCTCCTTGTCCCCGGCCTTCCCGAAATCGCGGCGCTCGTGAGCTTCGTGATCCTGGGTCTGGGGTGCGCGCCGATCTATCCCAGCATCATCCACGCCACGCCGGAGAACTTCGGCCCGGATAACTCCCAGGCCATCATCGGCGTCCAGATGGCCAGCGCCTACGTGGGCTCCACCTTCGCCCCGCCCCTCTTCGGTTTCCTCTCCGCCCGCCTGGGCCTGGGGCTGCTGCCCTTCTACGTGGCCGGCTTCGGCCTGCTGATGATCTGCATGGTGGAAAGGGCGTTTGGATCGGCGAGGAAGGAATAAAAGCATGCCCCCTTTCTTTGAAAAAAGAGGGCAGGTCCAAAAAAACTGTTTATCTGCGAAGCCTGTCATCCCAATAGGCTTTTTTTGCGCAGCTTTTTCTCTTCACCTGAAAAGAAAACGCTGCAAAGGAAATCACTTGTAACTATGCACGCCCGGCAGCAGGGTATTCACGCCGATATAGGTGAAGATCACACAGACGAAGCCCGCCACGGCGAAGATGGCGGCGGCCTTTCCCTGCCAGCCCCGGCGGATGCGCAGGTGGAGATAGGCGGCGTAGACCAGCCAGGTCACCAGCGACCAGGTCTCCTTGGGGTCCCAGGACCAGTAGCTGCCCCAGGCCCGCTCGGCCCAGATGGCGCCGGTGACGATGGTG
>JAZRUD010000044.1:0-4499 GCA_045652385.1 Clostridia bacterium | reverse complement strand
CTCCATCGACACCCGTACCGAGGCCCACATCGAGCGGGGCATGGACGAGCTCATGAAGGGCCGGACCGTGTTCGTCATCGCCCACCGGCTTTCCACCGTCCGCAATTCCAACGCCATCATGGTGCTGGAGCACGGCGTCATCATCGAGCGCGGCGACCACAAAGCCCTTCTCGATCAGCAGGGCCGCTACTATCAGCTCTACACAGGTATGTTCGAGCTCTCCTGAATCCAAACCATCAAAAGACCGCCTGTTCGGGCGGTCTTTTATGTTGTGCGTTTGTCGGATCGGTGCTACTATGGAACCGGAGGACGGAAAAAGGAGATCGACCGATGCAAGAGGTGTTGGATGCCTTCGTCAAGCGATCGAGGGAGATCCTGAAAGAACAGCTGTGCGGGATATATCTGCACGGCTCTGCGGTCATGGGTTGTTTTTCTCCCGTCAAAAGCGATATAGACCTGATCGTGGTCGTGGAGCATACGGTGGCGGACGAGACCAAGCGGGCGTTCATGAATATGACGGTGGCGCTGAACGCAGCGGCTCCCCCAAAGGGTATCGAAATGAGCGTCGTCACAAGGGGCATGTGCCGGCCGTTCGTCTATCCCACTCCCTATGAACTGCATTTTTCTGCGGGGCACCTGGATTGGTACAGACGCGATCCCGACGAGTATATCCGTGAGATGAAGGGGACCGATAAGGACCTGGCGGCCCATTTTACGGTGATCCGGGCACGGGGCAAATGCCTCTGGGGACTGCCCATCGGGGAGGTGTTTGGCGAAGTGCCCCGCGAGGACTATCTGGATGCCCTGTGGTACGACGTGGAAGGGGCGGGGGAGGAGATTACGCAATACCCCATGTATCTCATACTGAATCTGGCGAGGGTGCTGGCGTTCTGCCGGGACGGGATCGTGGTCTCCAAAGAAGAGGGCGGTCTGTGGGCGATCGATCATCTGCCGGCGGCATTTCATCCGTTGATACGGGATGCTTTAAGGGAGTATACAAAAGGCGAGTCGGTCGTGTATGACGCGTCACGGGCCAAAGGATACGCGGAATACATGTTGGAGCAGATCACTAAATCGATCCGCTGAGGATCCGATCGACAAAAAGAACGGGCAGCCGATGAACGGCTGCCCGTGTTTGTATGATTGGACCATGCGGATCGCCGCGGGGCGGCTTTCGATCGCTGGCTCACTCTCCCCTGAACACGATCCCCTTCTCGGGGTCGGCGCTCTCGATGATGGCCAGGGACTCCAGATGGTAGCCCGCGTCCCGAAGCTTCTGACCGCCGGGCTGGAAGCCCTTCTCTACGGCGGCGCCGATGCCGATAAGCTCGGCCCCGGACTGCTTCACGATCTCCGTCACCCCCCGGAGCGCTTCGCCCATGGCCAAAAAGTCGTCGATGACCAGGACCTTGTCGTCCGGATGCAGCCACTGACGGGACACCAGCAGCGTCACCTTCTTCTTGTAGGTGTAGGACATGATCTCGCTCTGGAAGAGGCCGCCCTCGATGTTGTCGGACTTGGCCTTCTTGGCGTAGAGCAGGGGGACGCCCAGATCCGCCGCCACGGCGGAGGCGAGGGCGATGCCGCTGGCTTCCACGGTCATGACCAGCGTCACCTTGGATGTATCGAACCGGCGGATGAACTCATGGGAGAGCTCGTGCATGAGCTGCATGTCCACCCGGTGATTGAGAAAGCCGTCGATCTTGATGATGTTCCCCGGGAGCACCCGACCCTCTTTGCGAATGCGTTCCTGAAGGGGCGCGTAACCCTTGTAAGCCTCTGCCATGCGTTTCTCCTCCTGTGAAAAATATGTATTATTATGACGGTATACCGTGAAAAAAGCAAGAAAAACTTTGCGATTCCGCCCATATATTTTCGAAGGCCCGCCCTTGACAGGGCTGCGAAAAAAACGCTACAATGGCACAACGATACTAAAGGAAGGGCATACCCCCATGTTTACCGGTTTTTCCCAGGAGACCAGCCAGTTCATGATGAACCTGGCGCTGAATAACGACAGACCCTGGTTCGAGCGCCATCGGGAGATCTACGAGCGGAGCCTCAAGAAGCCCATGGACGAGCTGGCGAAGGAGGTCATGGCCGAGATGGTCCGCCGCTTCCCCGACGACCCCTTCGAACTCCATATCTCCCGGATCTATCGGGACGCCCGCCGCCTCTTCGGCCGGGGCCCCTACAAGGAGGAGCTGTGGTTCTCCATCAAGCCATCCCGGAACATGGAGGGGGGCGGGAACCTGTTCTTCGGCATCGACGCCCTTTCCTGGCAGATCGGCTGCGACTACTGGCGGGACGCCAAGGGCATGGCCGGCTTCCGCAAGAGCATGGACGACGACCCGGAGACCTTCCGCAAGCTGGTGCGCGCCTTCGACAAGCAGGACTACTTCACGCTCAACGGCCCGGAGTACAGCCGCAGGAAGGGGCACGCGGACGACGAGCTGGGCCTCTGGTACAACAAAAAGTATCTGTGGATCTCCCACAGCGAGCCCTTCAACGACAAACTCTTCTCCCACGACTTCGTGACCCTCTGCGCCGACGGGCTTTCCGCGCTCATGCCCTTCTATCGATACTTCCTGAAGGTCTACGGTTACGGGGATTGAGCAGAGTTTGTGGGCTCGGGGGAGAGGGACCACAAAATATATGGGCACAAATTTCGCAAACCCCCTTTACAAACGCAAAAACCCATGCTAATATACCCACGATGATTTTTAAGCGGTACAGAGATGCCGGTAAGGTCAGCCAATCGAATCGCGCGAAAGAGGCGCAGAAGATGGATGCTCAGCCTGCCGGATCACCGGCGGGCTTTTTTCATAGCTCCGGGTGCCGCGGAAAGGATGCTCATGGAGTTCAAGGCTCAGATCATGGACGAGGCCGGCGTGCAGCGGTCCCTGGCCCGGCTTACCCATGAGATCATCGAGCGCAACAAGGGTGTCGAAAACATCCTGCTGGTGGGCATCCGCCGCCGGGGGCTGCCCCTTGCTGAGGTCATCGCCGCCAACATGGAGAAGTTCGAAGGCGCGTCCAGCCCCGTGGGCTACATGGACATCACCCTCTATCGGGACGATCTGAGCGAGATCAGCGCCCTGCCCGACGCCGGAGAATCCCACTTCCCCGTGAGCGTTACGGGCCGGGACATCATCCTGGTGGACGACGTGATCTACACCGGCCGCACGGCCCGGGCAGCCATGGAAGGGATCTTCGCCTTCGGCCGTCCCGCCAGCATCCAGCTGGCCGTGCTCATCGACCGGGGCCACAGGGAGCTGCCCATCCGCCCCGACTACGTGGGCAAAAACATCCCCACCTCCCGGGACGAGATGATCTCCGTCACCGTGCCTGAGGTGGACGGCGAGCCTCTGGGCGTCAAGCTGTTCGCTATCCGCTGAAAGCGGAAGAGATATAGGAAAAAAGGAAGGGAGTACAACCAATGAAACTTATCTACAACGTGGAGGACAAGCCTCAAATCTCCGAACGCATCGTGTTCGCGTTCCAGCAGCTGCTGGCCATCATGGCCGCCACCATCGCCGTGCCCGCCATCATCGGCAACGGCATGACCGCCTCCGCCGCCCTCTTCGGCGCGGGCGTGGGCACGTTGGTCTATCAGCTCTTCACCAAGTTCCGCAGCCCCGTGTTCCTGGGCTCCTCCTTCGCGTTCCTGGGCTCCATGTTCGCGGCCTTCGCCGGCGGCGTGTCCATGAGCCTCGGCTTCCTGGGCCTGATCCTGGGCGCGGCCTTCGCCGGTCTCGTCTACGTGATTTTCGCCATCATCGTGAAGGTCTCCGGCGTGAACTGGATCAACCGCCTCATGCCTCCCGTCATCATCGGGCCCATCGTGGCCATCATCGGCCTTAGCCTGGCCCGCAACGCCGTGGGCGACATGGTCAAGGGCGACGGCGCCGCCACCTCCCCCTACGTGGCTCTGGTCTGCGCCCTGGTCACCCTGTTCGTGGTCATCCTCTGCTCGGTCTACGGCAACAAGAAAGTCCGCCTGATCCCCTTCATCCTGGGCATCCTGGCCGGCTACGCCGTGGCCGCCTGCTTCACCCTCATCGGCAAGGCCACCGGCAACGAAGCGCTGAAGGTCATCGACTTCGCGCCCTTCATCTCCCTGTTCCAGGGCGGCGTCTCCTTCAAGACCTTCGTGAGCCTGCCCCAGTTCTCCTTCCTGATCGCCAAGGACGGCCTCAAGGAGCTGAACGCCACCTACGTGAGCACCATCGCCTTCGCCTACATCCCCGTGGCCTTCGTGGTCTTCGCCGAGCACCTGGCCGACCATAAGAACCTGTCCTCCATCATCGAGAAGGACCTGACCAAGGACCCCGGCCTCGACAGGACCCTGCTGGGCGACGGCATCGGCTCCCTCTGCGGCGCCTTCTTCGGCGGCTGCCCCAACACCACCTACGGCGAGTCCATCGGCTGCGTGGCTATCTCCGGCAACGCTTCCGTCATCACAATCCTGTACGCTGCACTGCTGGCGATCATCGTCAGCT
>JAZRUD010000043.1:0-9256 GCA_045652385.1 Clostridia bacterium | reverse complement strand
GGAGAAGGCGGGCTTGGACAACATCGGCCTCGAAGGCACCATGTCCCTCTGCGCCCACATCGCTGCCACCTGCGCTTGGAAGAGCGGCAGCACCTTCGTGGGCGTCCTGGGCGCCATGGCCCTGGGCGTGCTTTTGTCCCTCATGATCGGCTTCTTCGCCTTCAAGTTCAAGACGGACATCATCCTCTGCGGCATCGCCGTGAACACCCTGGGCGAAGGCGGCGCCGTGCTGCTGCTGTATCTGCTCACCGGATCCAAGGGCGACACCCAGACCGTCATGGGCGCCTGGAACCTGCCCCGGGTCACCGTTCCCGTGCTTTCCAAGATCCCCGTCATCGGCGAGATCTTCTTCACCAACCAGTCCGTTCTGACCTACGTGGCCTTCCTCTGCGTGCTGCTGGTGTGGATCCTTCTCTACAAGACCCCCCTGGGCATCCGCATCCGGGCGGTGGGCGAGAACGATCACGCCGCCGATTCTGTGGGCGTGGGCGTGTACAAGATCAAGTACACCTCCCTGATCCTCTGCGGTCTCCTCTGCGGCATGGCCGGCGCCTATATGTCCATGTCCTACATGACCATGTTCAGCAAGGGCATGATCGCAGGCCGGGGCTTCATCGCTCTCGCGGCCCAGGCCATGGGCCGGGGCGAGCCCGTGGGCGTCATGCTCTCCAGCTTGCTCTTCGGCTTTGCCCAGGCCCTGGCGAACTACGTGAAGGGCACCAACCTGCCCGCCCGTCTCGTGGAGGCCCTGCCCTACGTGGTGACCATCCTGGGCATCACCATCTACGCGATCTCCACGTTCAACAAGGCGCGCAAGATCCGCGCCCGGCAGGAAAAGAAAGAGCATAAGAAGGCGGCGGCGTGATGGATAAGCTGAAAAAGATACCTGTGATCCTGGACGGCGACCCGGGCCATGACGACGCCATCGCCTGGGTCCTGGCCAAGTCCTCTCCCCTGCTCGACATCAAGGCCGTCACCAGCGTGTGCGGCAACCAGACCATCGAGAAGACCACCTACAACGCCCTGAGGATCTGCACCCTCATCGGCAACCACGTCCCCTTCGGCGTGGGGCGGCCCCGGCCTCTGGTGGCCCAGCCCATCGTGGTCCCCACGGTCCACGGCAAGAGCGGCCTGGACGGCCCGGATCTGCCGGAACCGGATTTCGAGCCCTGCGGCCTTTCCGCCCCGCGGCTCATGGAGAAGATCATCGAGGAGAGCGAGGAACCCGTGACCATCGTGCCCACCGGCCCCCTCACCAACGTGGCGGCCCTGCTCCTCACCCGGCCTGACCTGAAGTCCAAGATCGCCCGCATCTCCCTCATGGGCGGCGGCATCGCCTACGGCAACTGGACCCCGGCGGCGGAGTTCAACATTTTGGTGGACCCCGAGGCGGCCAAAGTCGTCTACGAAAGCGGCATCCCCCTCTACATGGCGGGCCTGGACGTGACGGAGAAGGCCCTGGTGTTCCCCGAGGATTTCGAGCGCATCCGGGCCGTGGGCAACAAGGTGGCCCAGGTGGTGGCGGATTGGCTGGAGTTCTTCTACGGGTTCCACCGGAATCTGGGATACCCCGGCGCGCCGGTCCACGACGCGGTGGCCGTGGCGGCCCTCATCAAGCCCGAGATACTGACCTTCAAGGACCTGTACGTGCAGGTGGAGACCGCGGGCGACTACTGCAAGGGCTGCACCGTGGGCGACTGGTACGGCGTCACGGGCAAAGCCCCCAACGTCTCCTGCATCATGGACATCGACCGGCAGGGCTTTGTGGATCTTCTGGTAGAGGCGGTGAAGACCTATGATTGAGAAAAGGATACCCGTCTGGCTGGATACGGACCCCGGTGTGGACGACGCCATGGCCATGGCGCTGCTGTTCGCCGTTCCCGAATACGACGTGAGGGGCGTCTCGGCGGTGGCCGGGAACGTGGAGCTCGAAAAGACCTTCCGCAACGCCCGGGACCTGGCGGCTTTCTTTGGAAGGAAGGACGTGCCGGTATACCCCGGCGCGGACCGGCCTTTGTTCCGGGAGCCCCGGGTGGCCTACTTCGTCCACGGCGAGAACGGTCTCGGGAACGTGGACCTGCCCGAATCCGACGCGCCCGTGGAGCAAAAGCCCGCCTGGGACGCCCTTTACGAGACGGCCGAAGCGGCCCGGGGCGAGCTCACCTTGATCGCCGTAGGGCCCCTGACCAACGTGGCATTGGCCCTCGGCAAATACGGGGCCCTCGGCAAGCTCCTCAAGCGGATCGTCATCATGGGCGGCCCCGCCTCCTGGGGCCACGCCACGCCGGCGGCTGAAGCGAACATCTTTTGCGACCCGGAGGCGGCCAGCACCGTGTTCCAAAGCGGCGTGCCCATCGTCATGTGCGGCCTCGACATGACCCTCAAGACCGTCATGTCCCCCGCGGAGCTGGACCATATGGGCCGGCTGAACCCCACCTCCAAATTCCTGCGGGACGCGGCCCAGCACGGCCTCGCCTACTCCCAGGCCCACGGCATCGACGGCATGGCCCTCCACGACCCCACCGCCGTGCTCTACCCCCTGTATCCGGAGCTGTTCTCCGGCGAGGAAGCGGGGGTCGCCGTGGAGACCAAGGGCACCATTACCTACGGCAAGACGGTCACCGACCTCTATTCCGACAAACAGTTCCCCTTCAAAAACGCCCTGGTCCTCCTGGACGTAGACAAGCCGAAGCTGTTCGAAACGGTGACGGATCTTCTCCAGCGGTATTGAATCACCCAAAAAAGCAAATCCCTCGGCAGCTCTTCCGCCGAGGGATGTTTTTTGCGCTTTTTTCCGCCGCTTTACTGCCCGCTCCAGGGGTTCTCGCCGCGGCCTTTGAGGTAGCTCTGTCCGGCGATGGCCCCGGCGCCCAGCACTATCAGCAAACCGCCCACGCCCAGGACGAGCAAAGGCTCCGTGATCGGGGCGTCGGTGCGGACGGACTCATAGACGGCGGGATCGTAAAGGATGGAGACCTGGGCGCCCGCGCTCAGAGGGCGGCCCTCATAGATCAGCAGCGCTTCGCGGGTCGCTCCGTCCGCCTCGTAGGTGACGTAATAGGCGCCGCCGTGGAAGTACTCCTCCTTGACCACGGCTACGGCCCGCTCCATGGTGTCCCGGGCTTTGCTGTCGTCGTCGAAGCCGTAGGCCCCCAGCAGGATGGCCCCGATGCCCGTTGCCAGCAGCACGATGCCGAAAAACCTCACCAGGCCCGCCAGGGCCAGCTCGCCGGTCCGCTGCGCTTCGTTTTTCTCCATGTCCGTTTCCTCCCTTACCACAGCCACAGCACGTAGCGCAGATACCAGAGCCTGTGCCGGGGCAGCTCCTTCTCCAATTCCTTTCGGGCGGCCTTCACGTATCCGGCCATGGCCCGCTTGTGGGTCTCCCCCAGGGCGTGGTCTGAGAAGGCGGCCTCGTCCGCCAGAGCCCGGGCGTCCTCGTCTTCAGGCGCGCCGTGCCGGATGAGGCGCAGCAGCTCCCCGTACCCGTAGAGTACGGCGGCCCGGCCGTCCCCCTGGAGCATCCGGCGCATGCGGTTTTTGCACACCTGCCTGCGCAGCCGGACGTACAGGAAGACCAGCGCCGGCACCAGAACGAGCCACAGCAGCCACAGCCCCCATCGACCCTGGGGTCCGTCCTCCGGTTCCGGCTCCGGGTCCGTTCCCCCGGGCGGCGGCGTAGGCGTCGCCACGCTGACCTGGGGTTCCGGGGTCGGGGTGACCTCCGGCGTGGGCTCCGGGGTGGGTTCCGGCGTGTCCGCCGGGCCGGAGGCCTCGGTCTCCTTAGGCGTGGGCGAGGGTTCCGGCGTGGGCTCCGGGGTGGTCTGCTCCGGCTCCTCCCCGGGATCGGCCTCGGGGGCGGGGACGTCCAGCCGCGGATCGTCGCCGCCGGTGGCCTCCACGGGCACCCAGCCCCAGCCGTCCACGTACACCTCGGTCCAGGCGTGGGCGTTCTTGTCCGTGACCTCCACCCAGGTGTTCGCCTCGCCCACGGTGAGGGCGTAGCCGACGACGAACCGGGCGGGGACGCCCCTGGCCTGGAGCAGGGCCGTCAGGGCGCTGGCGTAGTGGACGCAGTAGCCCCGCTGGCTCACCGTAAGAAAATATAAGGCAAAATCCTGATCCCGAGGCGTCTCCCCGGGCGAAAGGTCGTATTCCGCGATGCCCCGCAGGATGGCCGCCACGGCCCTGGCCAGGGCGTAGGGATCGTCCGTCCCCGGCAGCTCGTAGGGTTTCAGAAAATCCAGAAACCCTTCCCGCTGGCTGTTGCTCAGCGTCACGTAGGTCTTCTTTGCCCAGGCGGCGTAGGCTTGCTCCGCCTCGCTTCCGGCGCGGGGCGTGAGGTCCCCCGGCACGGCGCGATAGGCCCAGCTGTAGCGGGACAGCTTCCTGTCCGCGGCAATATAGTTCTCCCGGACTTTGGCGCCGACGCCGCCCTTCACCGCCGCGTAGGGCGTGTAGATCAGGGTCTCCGAAGCGTTCCGGACTTCCAGCCGCGCCCGGGAAGTGCCCAGCGACCCGCCCAGGGTGAACAGGGATTCCCCGTCGGCGTACTCGCCGGTCATGGACCAGAATCGGCCGTCGTACCGGCCGTAGGAAGTGCCCCTGAGGTACAGGGGGCCGGCCTCTGAGGTCTTCACGTCCATTATCTGCTCGCCGGTGGACTTGCGCTCGCCCTCCCGGCTCAGGTCCTCCCGCTCCCGGATGCCCCGGTCGAAGAGCCGGTTCAGCTTCTCCCAGGCGCTGGCCGCCCGGCGCATGACCTGCTCCACCCGCTCCTGGGTGGACAAGGGCTCGTATTCCTCCCGGGGCAGGGCCTTGACCAGCAGCAGGATGGTCAGCAGCAGCGCTGCCAAAGCGAGGCAGGTGACCCGGCCGATGCCCCCGCCGTGGTGGAGACGGAGCCCGCCGGTGAAGAGCACGCCGCCGTAGTAGAGGCACACCAGGGCCCCGGCCCAGCCGGCCGGGGGCATGTCCGTGTAGATAAGGGACAGGGCGACCAGGGGCAGCGGCACCAGGAAGGGCAAAAACATGGATTCCCCGGACACCAGCCCCCAGCTGATGAGCAGGGCCATGGCCACCATGACCGCGCCCACGAAGAAGCCGACGAAATAGGCGTAGTTCTCCGCCCCCGCAGGCAGGGTCCCCGGGTCGGGAATGAAGGAGAGGGTCCGGGAAAGGACCGATTGGATGGTGCGGATGGCCACCACCGCGCCGCTGTAGAGCCGCTTCCAGCGGAACACGCTGATGAGCAGCACCGTGGCCCCGAAGGGCGCCAGCATATAGACCCCCAGCTCGGGGACCGTGAACAGCAGCGTCATGAACCCGCTGACGATCAGGGCCGTCAGCGCCATGGCAAAGAGATGATAGGGCAGCCGGTAGGCGCTCACCACGCAGAGCGGCGCGCCCAGCGTGCCGCAGAACACCAGCAGCCAGGTGGAAAAGAAGGTGAGATAGGGGAACTTCTTCATGATCGCGTCCCCCCTTCGTCGGCCTTGGGCCGGACGCTGTACACCAGCTCGTCGGGCTTGTTCCGGTCCACGGGGCCCCGGGACCCGTCGGGCTGGCCGGACAGGATCGCCTCCAGAAACTCGTCCAGGCTGTTCCTGTCCCGGATATACGCCTCCTGGTGGGCGCCGAAGCAGATGCGATGGGGGATGCCCTTTTCGACCAGGTCCAAGCTGAGATACAGCAGCTGGTCCAGCTGGCTCTCCAGGGCCCGCCGCTCACTGTGGGGGGTCACGGACAGGGTGACCCGCTTCCGCTGCATGAGCTGGGGCTCCCGGACGATGGGCTCGTCCAGCTTGGAGGAGAGCTTCCAGTGGATCACGTTCAGGGGGTCCCCCTGGCGGTAGGGCCTTAGCTCGTGTTCCTCGGAGTAGCCGCCGCCGGGTTTGGGCTTCAGGGTGATAGCGGAGTCCTGATCGAGCTCCGGCATGGGTTTCGGCTTATCGGGGATGGGCAGGACGACGTAGGTGGCGGGGTCGCAGCGCTTCACGGGGAAGGCGAAGATGCCCATATAGTCCCAGGCCCATACCCGGCCCAAGCGGCAGGTGACCACGCCGCAGGCGTCGCTGGGCAGGGGCAGGCTCTCCTCCCCCTTCAGCACGCCCCAGCAGCGGACCTTCCGCTTCTGCACCGCTTCGCCGGTGAACCTGTTCTCGCCGGTGAAGGTCATGGACAGGCACCCCACGGGCAAAAAGCACCGGCTGTCCATCTTCAGCCTGGCGGCGGCCGCCTCGCCCCGGGGGGAAGCCCCGGAGGCGGACAAAAGGACCCGGACCCGCAGCATGGCGGGCAGGCTGACGAGGAGGGATACGAAGGGGAGCAGGATGAGAAAGCGCAGCAGGATATAGGACAGATACTGTCCGTACAGGCTATGGAACACCGCGCCCATCATAAGGGCGGTGAGATAGACGATCCGGCGGCCGCTCATTATTTGGCCACGGGGGCGGGCACGGATTTGAGGATGTCGTCCACCAGGGCCTCCGCCTTCCGGCCGGCGGCCTCGGCGTCCGGGGTCAGGATGATCCGGTGGGCCACGGTGGCGGGATAGATGAGCTTCACGTCGGCGGGGAGCACGTAGTCCCTTCCCTGGACCCAGGCCGCGGCCTTGGCCATGGCGGTGACCGCCAGCGACGCCCGGGGGCTGGCCCCCTGGAGGATGGCGGGGTTGTTCCTGGTGGCGTTGTTGAGGCGGATGACGTATTCCAGGATCTTGTCGCTGACGTAGGTCTTCTCACACTCCTGGCGCATGGAGGCGAGGCCCCCCTTGTCCGCCATGCAGCGGACGGTGTCCAGGGGGTTCCCCTGCTGCTTGCGGGTCAGCATCTCCTTCTCGTCGGCAGGCTTGGGGTAGCCCAGGGAGAGCCGGACCATGAACCGGTCCATCTGGGAATCGGGCAGCAGCTGGGTGCCGGAAGCGCCAACGGGGTTCTGGGTGGCGATGACCACGAAGGGATCGGGCACCGGATGGGAAACCCCGTCCACGGTGACGGTCCGCTCCTCCATGGCCTCGAGGAGGGCGCTCTGGGTGCGGCTGGTGGCGCGATTCAGCTCGTCTGCCAAAAAGAGGTTGCAGAGGATGGCCCCGTCCTTGTATTCCATGGCGCCGGTGGCCTTGTTGTACACGGAGAAGCCCACGATGTCCGAGGGCAGCACGTCCGGGGTGAACTGGACCCGGTTGTATTTGAGGCTTAGGGCCTTGGAGAAGGCCAGGGCCATGGTCGTCTTGCCCACGCCGGGGATGTCTTCGAGAAGGATGTGGCCCCCCGCCAGGATGGCCAGGAGCGCCATGACCAGCACGCCGTCCTTGCCCACCACCGCTTTCTTTACTTCGTCCAGGATGCCTTTGGGATCGTTCATATATGCCTCCGCTGCAGCGTCATATTTCTATTTTTATATTGTAATGCATTATGTCACAGAATTGCAACATGCAGGTAAACATCAGGTAAACCTTTTTCCGGGAAGCGAAAAACAAACGCGGTATCCGTCCGACAGCAGCTGAGGCGAAGAAAGGGACGGGCCCGTCCTGTCCGTGTGCGGCCTTCCATATATCCTTTGCTTCCTCCTTGAAGAAACCGGCCGTTTGTGGTATGGTGAGAGCATCTGAACGAAGGAGTGCGTTTGCTATGCTTTCTGTTGTATACCGCGGCAAGGGCGACTTCGCCCTGCTGGAGAAGCCTCTGCCGAAGCTGCTGGACGAGAAGGACGCCATCGTGCGGGTGACCCTCTCCTCCATCTGCCAGAGCGACATTCACATCAAGCACGGGAGCGTGCCCCGGGCCGTTCCCGGCACCACCGTGGGCCATGAGTTCGTGGGCGTGGTGGAGCAGGTGGGTCCCGGCGTCAAGAAGCTCAGGCCCGGCATGCGGGTGGCCGCCAACGTGGAGACCTTCTGTGGGGAGTGCTTCTTCTGCAAGCGGGGATTCGTGAACAACTGCACCGACAAAAACGGCGGCTGGGCTCTCGGCTGCCGCATCGACGGCGGACAGGCGCCCTTCGTGCGGGTGCCCTTCGCGGACAACGGGCTCACGCCCATCCCCGAGGGGATCAGCGACGAGAAGGCGCTCTTCACCGGCGACATCCTGGCCACGGGCTACTGGGCCGCGGGTCTCGCCGAGATCCAGCCCGCCGACACGGTGGCCGTCATCGGCGCGGGCCCCACGGGCATGTGCACCCTCATGAGCTGCCGGCTCTACAGCCCGGCCACCCTTATCGCCATCGACACCAACGAGGACCGGCTCCGGCTGGCCCGGGAGAAAGGCCTGGCCGACGTGACGCTGAACCCGCTGACCTGCGATATAGAGGCGGCGGTGAAGGCTCTGACCGAGGGCCGGGGCGCGGACACGGTGCTGGAGGTGGCCGGGGCGAAGAACACCTTCGAGCTCGCCTGGCGGATCGCCCGGCCCAACGCGGTGGTGTGCGTGGTGGCGCTGTACGACGAGCCTCAGGTGATCCCCCTGCCCGACATGTACGGCAAGAACCTGATCTTCAAGACCGGCGGCGTGGACGGGAACAAGTGCGAGGAAATTTTGAAGCTCATCAAGGCCGGACGGCTGGACCCCAGCTTCCTCATCACCCACCGCTACGCCCTGAAGGACGCCATGGCGGCCTACGAGCTGTTCGAGCAGAAGCGGGACGGGGTCATCAAGGTGGCCTTGGTGCCGTAAGAATTACTTTATGTAAACCCCTGCGGGGTTTTCGATGTACCCCTTCGGGGTTCGATGTACCTTTGATTCGACGTGCCGGCGGGCACGTAGGAGTTTACATCACATCGAATGGACGCATCGCGTCAATACATCGAGCTGCGCGGGCAGCACATCGACAAGAAAGGATTTATTATGAAAACACTATTATACGTGGATTGCTGCATTCGCCGGGAGGCGTCCCGGACCCGGAAGCTGGCGGAAGCCTTTCTGGGGAACCTGCCCGAAGGATGGCAGGTGGAAACCGTCACGCTCATGGACGAGCCCCTGCTGCCCCTCATGGAGGGCAGGTTCGCCCAGCGGGATGAGCTGCTCCGAAAGGGCGACTTCACCCACCGCCGATTCGACTACGCCTGGCAGTTCCAGAAGGCGGACGCCCTGTTGATCGCCGCGCCCTTCTACGATCTGTCCATCCCGGCACTGCTGAAGGTGTACATCGAGAACGTGTCCGTGGACGGGATCACCTTCGAATGCGACGAAAACGGCCTGCGCGGCGCATGCCGGGCCAAGAGCATGACCTTCCTCACCAGCCGGGGCGGGTTCTACGA